>JAPLIX010000528.1 GCA_026388865.1 Pseudomonadota bacterium
AGCAGAAGAACAAGATAGAGGAGATGGCTGGTGATGTTAAAAAGGCTTATGAGGTGGAGAAGAAAGCCAAGGAGGAGCTTCAGCGGCTGGACGAGGCCAAGTCGCAGTTTATGATGGCTACCCAGCATCACTTGCGCACGCCCTTAACCGCCTTGAAGGGTTATTTATCACTAACTTTAGACGGCGACTTTGGCCCAATCAGTGATGTGGTGAAAGAAAAGCTGGGGTTTTGTTTTGAATCTACTAATCGGTTGATTAAGCTGGTGAATGAGTTTTTGGATATTTCTAAGTTGCAGTTGGGCCGCGATATTTTGGATATTAAAGAAACTTCTATCGTTGAGATGCTCAAGGATGTTATTGTTGAGGTCAAGCCCGAAGCCGACAAAAAGGGCATTTATCTCACACTAACTTTGCCGTCAGAGCCCACTTCCTTGGTAATGGCTGATGCGGGTAAATTGCGCGAGGCTTTGTATAATTTAACCGACAATGCGGTCAAATATACCGAGAAGGGTGGGGTAAAAGTTGAATTGCAGTTTGTGAAGAAAGGCAAAAACAATTGCGCTATGGTTATTGTTACTGACACAGGCATTGGTATGACTAAAGAAGAGGCGGCTGATGTGTTTGGCCGTCAGTTTGAGCGGGGCAAAGAAGCCAAAAAAGTATACGCTTTGGGAAGGGGTATCGGGCTTTTTATTACCGCCAGCATTATCAAGGCGCACAAGGGCAAGATTTGGGCTGACTCGCTGGGTGCGGGCAAGGGTAGCGCATTTTATGTGGAGCTAATTGCCAAAAAATGATTGTTGAAGACGGAAAATGTTAATAGAATAACAGCAACAAGGGTTACCTCTTTGCCAATAGGCGAGGATCTACCATGATAATATAAAATATCCCTATAACCAATTTGGTGGGGGTATTTTTATTTTTTCCGACTCATTAAAAATTCTGCTAGAGACAAGTAGTTTTTGCCCCAAACATGCAACCTTTCTTCTTCGGGATACTCGGTAAAGGTTCTTTTCTCGTCTATTAACCTTATAATTCCATTCCACCCACCCCTCGGGTCAGGAACCATTACTGTTCTTTCAAAGAAAATAATTGGTGCATGTTGATTGATTTGCCTGCCTATAACGTAATGCCTGTATATACGCCACTGTGGCATGTATTTCTGACCTGGACAAAAGAGGCTTAATTTGTAAATACTCGGAATAACAGCTCATTAATAAATTATTTATGCTTCTTATCCCGAAACTTTTATTTTTCATGCTTCCATCTTTTCTCTTTTAACAAAAGTATTCATAAAAAATTTAATTAAACCATTTTTCACTTTCTCCAAATCCTGTTAAAAGGAAAAAACCCTTGATAAGTGCATAGCTCCATCATCCGGGATGTAGTGCAACCGGGACTTCATGCCGGGTCTTGCAGAACACATGAAGTCATTCTATGTTAGTGGCTGCCTTTGCTGTCAACAGGCTCCCATAGTTCAATCTTGTTGCCTTCTGTGTCCATAATATGTACAAATTTTCCGAAGTCGTAAGTCGCAATGCTGTCAAGTATGGTTACACCGTTTTCTTTGAGTTTGTTTACAAGTCCTTCAATATTCTGAACTCGGTAATTA
>JAPLIX010000153.1 GCA_026388865.1 Pseudomonadota bacterium
TTATCCACGCACCAACAGACTGATGACACAGCGGCGATCCCGGAACTACCAGCGGCTGACTGCGGAATCGGCAGTATTGCTCGTGCTTCAGAGAGGGGAGAGGCGTCTTCATATACCATGTCATCAGGTCATCGGCAGCCTGGGGACAATCGCCGAGAGCAAGTGTCAGCACCAGCAAACCGCCGTTAAGTGAGCCACATAAAGTGCCCCATGAGTAAGCTCCGCCCCGCCCGTAGGAAAAGGCATCAAGCGGTAAGGTGCTCCACGGATACGGGTTCTGTTCTGCCGCGGTGACTGCAATTGCTTTTACTACACCGTACATACAGGCTTTTTCATATTTGTACTCGTATCCGCGCCTTCGCACAGCCTCGACATCAAACTCCGCATAGGGCCACGGAATTGCAGCGGCTGAAGCGGATGGTTTAGACTTCTGCAGCATGCTGCATCCGACCGCTCCTGCTGCCGCAGTTACAATGGCCAGACCGGCACCAAGACATTTCCTTCGCGACACATTAACTTCCACTGGTATCTTCCTATGCACTGCCTGCCTCCAATCCCTTTTGAGCATTAGTCTGAATTTGTCGCTTCATTAAAGAAGTAGAACAATAACGTTGCCCTTTTTGCTGTAAAGGATGCTTTATCTAAATTGATTCAATTGCTGAGTGGCAATATCGCTGCTTATTTGCAGTCAATTTGGCAGACCCCAGCAGGTGTTTCTGCTGCCAATGGGAAATATTTTGCTTTAAACTTGAGAGCTACATTTACCAGGCTGATGAGCACCGGCACTTCCACCAGCGGCCCGATGACCGCGGCGAATGCCTGGCCTAGAAGGACACCAGGAACATGATGACAAAATAAATAAGCAGCGGTATGGCAATGCGGACAACATCAAAGGGAATTTTTACAATAAATTCACCCTTGAGAGAGAACATGACTAAAATGGTGAAAAGTAGAGCGATCAGGGTGATGGGGCTGATCTTAGGGATGAATTTTTCATGATACCATTTCTTATCTTTTATATTGATAAGGACAAATCGGGTAATAACCCCGGCAATAAAGGGTATGCCCAGATAAATGAAAACACTTTTGGCAATCTGACTGATGGTGATATTGACTTCAGTGCCCTGAAATCCCAGCATCGGCAACAGCACGGTTATAAAAATCCATGCATACACCGAGAAGAAAAGCACCTGGAAGATGGAATTGAAGGCCACGAGGCCCGCGCAGTATTCCGTGTCGCCGCTCGCCAGCTCATTCCACACAATGACCATGGCAATACAGCGGGCAAGGCCGATCATGATAAGTCCCTGCATGTACGCGGGGTAGCCATTCAGAAAAATTACTGCGAGTATAAACATCAGTATGGGGCCGATGATCCAGTTCTGCACGAGCGATAGCCCCAGCACCTTATAATTTCTGAATACTTCTCCAAGCTCCTCATACTTCACTTTTGCCAGCGGCGGATACATCATGAGGATAAGGCCGATGGCAATGGGGATGTTAGTTGTGCCTGACTGGAATTGATCCCAGAAATTGACAACTCCTGGAAACAGATACCCCCAGCCAACACCTATAAACATGGCAAGAAATATCCACAGGGTTAAAAACCTGTCCAGAAACGATAGCCTTTTTGCAACTGATGCAGTCATAAGAAGTACCTCCTTTTATTGGGACGCAGATTACCAGGATTTTAACTTTTTACATAAGACCACGGGGTAAATATCAATTAAAGTTTTGAGTCTTTAGCTTTTAGTTAAACACAAACGATAAACCAGAAACGATAAACACCTTTATGTTTTTTTGCAGAGCTTTTCCCGGTTAAGGGTTTTTAACATAGCAGCATCCCTGCTGATCCGCGGGTCTTCGTTTATCCATTTGCGGATATGGCCCATGATGACCGGAGCATACTTATTTACCTTTTCCT
>JAPLIX010000325.1 GCA_026388865.1 Pseudomonadota bacterium
GAGGCATCACCGTAACTGCCAGCAGGCTGTTGGCCCGAATCCGCTCGTTGACCAGATTTTCCACGTTCTCGAGCTCTTCTCTGGTAAGCGGGGCAAAATGGGTAAAGTCAAACCGCAAGCGCTCGGCTGCCACCAGGGAACCCGCCTGTTTCACATGATTGCCCAGCACCTCGCGAAGTGCTGCATGAAGAATGTGCGTTGCCGTGTGGTTGCCGGCTGTTGCCTGCCGCTGGTCCGTATTAACCTGAAGCGTTACCTCGTCTCCCCAGCTGATACTGCCCGTAACCACGGTGCCGCGGTGGACAATGATATCAGGCAGGGGCCTGATGGTTTCTGAAATTGTAATGGTAACATGGTCGTTACCGATAGTTCCACTATCACCGGCCTGGCCGCCGGCTTCGCCATAAAAACAGGTCTCAGCAGTCACCAGTTCAATTTCCTCTCCCGGTGAAGCGCTCAATGCCGGTACGCCCTGTTTTATAAGCGCCCGGACTGAAGATGTAATCCGCGGCGCTTCATAGCCCTTAAAAGTAACTGCAATACCGTCCTGCAGCAGTTTTTTATAGAGTGTTCCAACCTGCTCCTCGCCAGAGCCCTTCCATGCATCGCGTGCCCGCTTGCGCTGCTCAAGCATGGCCTGGTGAAACCCCTCCTCATCCACCCGCATCCGGTATTCAGCGGCTATGTCCTGAGTAAGATCAATGGGAAAGCCGTAGGTATCATAAAGCCGGAAGGCAATTGTTCCGGGTACCGTATGCTCATTTTTCGCCTGTAACGCTTCAATCTCCTCCTGAAGTATCCTGAGCCCTGACTCAAGCGTTGTGGAAAAATTTTCCTCCTCGGTAAGCACCACGCGGTCGATATAGTCAAGGGAGCGCGTGATATCCGGATACACGCCGCTCATCTCCGCTGCCACCATCCGCACCACATCACACAGGAACGGCTTTGACAGTCCCAGTTTTTTTCCGTGGCGCGCAGCCCTGCGCATGATCCTGCGCAGCACATAGCCGCGCCCTTCATTAGAGGGCAGCACCCCGTCGCCGATAAGAAAGGCTGTTGCCCGGCTATGATCGGCGATAATCCGTATCGAAATATCTGCTTCCGGGTCAGCGCCGTACTTTTTACCGGCAATCCGTGCAACATGGCGGGTGAGGGGAAGAAACAGGTCGGTATCGTAGTTACTGGTGACGCCCTGTACCACGGCGGTGATTCTCTCAAGCCCCATGCCGGTATCAATGCTGGGCCGGGGCAGGGGTGTTTTGTTGCCGCGCTCATCCCGGTTGAACTGCATAAAGACCAGGTTCCACAGCTCCAGATAACGGTCGCAGTCACACCCGACCCTGCACTCAGGCCTGCCGCAGCTGAAGTCCACGCCCTGATCAATAATAATTTCCGAGCAGGGACCGCAGGGGCCGGTCTCTCCCATGGCCCAGAAGTTATCCTTCTCCCCCATCCGTGCGATGCGGTCCGGATCTATGCCAACCCGCTCCCGCCAGATGGCCGCAGCCTCTTCATCATCCTCATACACGGTCACCCAGAGCTTCTCCGGGGGAAGTTGGAGTTGCCCGGTAAGAAACTCCCAGGCCATCGTGATTGCCTCTTCCTTGAAATAGTCGCCGAAGGAAAAGTTGCCCAGCATTTCAAAGAACGTATGGTGACGGGCGGTGCGGCCGACATTCTCCAGGTCATTATGTTTACCCCCGGCCCGCACGCATTTCTGAGAAGATGCCGCGCGTCGGTAGTCGCGCTTCTCTTCGCCGAGGAACACCCCTTTAAACTGCACCATGCCGGCATTGGTAAAAAGAAGTGTGGGGTCATTGTGCGGTATCAGCGAAGCACTCTCAACAACGGTGTGGCTTCTGTTTTGAAAATAGCTTAAAAATTCTTTGCGTATATCACCTGAGGTCTTCATGGCGGCCTGCATCAACCA
Source organism: Pseudomonadota bacterium (assembly GCA_026388865.1). GTDB lineage: Bacteria > Desulfobacterota > WTBG01 > CAIYCZ01 > CAIYCZ01 > JAPLIX01. The sequence continues at coordinate 1,931 of JAPLIX010000325.1, forward strand.
CAGTTGTCGCGGAGCAGCTATGCTCGCGCTCTCTGTGGTTACTCTCTATTTAGTCTTCGATAATAATATTAAGGCTGCGGTAAATAACGCCTGCAGAAAAGCCACGTGACTTTAAGAAGCGTGCTTTTTTTGCCAGCGAGGGCTGCTCCGTGGCCCGGGCAAAATGTTTTTCCAGGACCTTCCGGGCGACCATGCTCTCATCATAGTCCTGCCATACGGTCTTTTGCACCCCATCGATAATCTCTTTTGCAATGCCCTTGCGGTAAAGATAGGCGCTTATTTTATCCCGTCCCCAGGACCGGTTCCTGACCAGCGAGCGTGCCCACTGCAGCGCCACATCTTCATCATTGAGATAACCCTGCCGGGCAAGGGTTTCGAGTGCTTGAACCGTCGCTGCTGGCGCAAAACCTTTTTGCAGAAGTCGTGCCTTCAGTTCTTCATGACTGTACGGGCGGCGAGCAAGAAAACGGTAGGCGCTGGCAAGAACTTTCTGAAAATCTGTCTCACTTTCCATCCTTGTGCTTGCTCTTCGGTGGCTGTTCTTCCGGCTTATTTAATTCTTCCGGCTTCCTTACAATGCCGGCCTTGTCGAGAATTTTTTCCTCAAGTTCCCGGGTAATTTCAGCGTGCTCCTTGAGAAACGCTTTGGTATTCTCCCGGCCCTGGCCGATGCGGTCACCCTTATACGAGTACCAGGCGCCGCTCTTCTCTACAATATTTTTCTCGACACCCAGATCAAGGATATCGCCTTCGCGGGAAATACCTTCTCCAAACATAATATCAAACTCAACTTCTCTGAAGGGAGGAGCGACCTTGTTTTTCACCACTTTTACCCTGGTGCGGTTCCCGGTGACGCTTTCGCCATCCTTTATCATGCCGATTTTTCTGATATCCAGGCGAATGGTTGCATAGAATTTGAGCGCGTTCCCGCCGGTGGTTGTTTCCGGATTGCCGAACATGACCCCTATCTTCATTCGGATCTGGTTAACGAAAATGACCGCCGTCATTGATTTGCTGATTGCTGCCGCCAGTTTGCGCAACGCCTGCGACATCAGGCGCGCCTGAAGGCCCATGTGGGCATCTCCCATTTCCCCCTCGATTTCCGCCCGCGGCACCAGAGCGGCCACCGAGTCAACCACCAGGACATCCACAGCACCGCTGCGCACCAGCACTTCGCTGATCTCCA
>JAPLIX010000481.1 GCA_026388865.1 Pseudomonadota bacterium
TCGTTGAGCGCACCGCAATCATGCGCACCCAGCTTGAAACCGTGCAGCCGTTTTTCCCTTCATACTGCCTCAGTTTTTTGCCATTGTTATCTATGATGGACAAAAAGATATCATTATGCAGATCATCGATCTCTTCCCGCGCCGCATCGCAGTGGCTGCCATAGAGGACCTTTTTAATGATATAGTAGACCAGAGAGGAATAGCGGCAGATAAAGTCCCGCCAGGCATCTTTATTGCCCTGAATACAGAGTGCGATGAGTGCTTTTTCCTGCGGTGCGTCAACAGCCATACGGATGCTGTGCCGGTGTTGTGTGCGAGCGCCTATGCGTTTGCCAAGGGCCTGCTCTGAATGTCCTTCAGCTTGAGCTGAATGCTTTTGATGCCCTGCCAGAGATTGAACTGCGGAACAAATGCCAGCTTGATTTCCTCGTCCCGCAGCGTATGGCAGGTGCCCATATTAAAGCCGATCGCATCATAGAAACAGCCATTCTCTTTTATCTTCAATTTAAGGTGGCCGTTACCGACTATCATGGAGCTGTAAGATTTTAAGTCCAGGCTGCAGAACAGAGGCTCCGGGTTGGCGGTACCAAAGGGGGCAAGCTTTTCCATGTCTTCAACAACGTCGTCGGAGATAGCGCTCAAGGGTATCTGGGCGTCGATCTCCAGGCAGGGGATAAAATCTTCATCCTGCATCGCGGCGCTGATAATAGCAGAAAACTGTTTTTCAAAAGCCGGGATGTTTTCTGCGGGTATAGTAAGCCCGGCTGCATACTTGTGGCCGCCAAAGGAGGTGAGCAGGGCTGCGCACTGTTTGAGGCCGCGATAAAGATCAAAGCTGTGAATGCTGCGGGCCGAGCCCCGTCCCTGGCGGGTCTTGGCATCAATGGAAATAAGTACCGTGGGGCGGTAGTATTCCTCAACCAGGCGGGAGGCGCAGATGCCGATCACGCCCGGATGCCAGTTGGGAGAGGCAAGTACCAACGGCTTCTTAAGGTGTTCTTCCCCCTTGATCATGGCCCTGGCTTCGGCCGTGATGGTTTTCTCCAGCTGCTGCCGTTTAATGTTCTCTTCATGCAGCAGCCGGGCCAGGCGCCGGGCTTCGCCTGCGTCCCCGGCTATCAACAGCCCCGCTGCGGTGGCAGCGGTACTCAACCGGCCGTAGGCATTTATGCGCGGTGCCAGGCGATAGGTCACCGCATCACCGGCCACAGGGCCTTCAGGAACGGCGCTTACGGCTTTCAGTGCCCGGATCCCGACTCGGTCTCCTGTGCTGAGCACAGCAAGACCGCTTTTCACCAGAATCCGGTTTTCATCAACAAGCGGGACGATGTCGGCAAGAGTCCCGAGTGCCACCAGGTCAAGATAGTTCTTGAGATTGGGGGGAGTTTCCTGCTGCCAGAACCCGTGCTCCCGGAGTTTTGTGCGCAGCGCCATGATAAGATTAAACGCAACGCCAACGCCGGCAAGTTCCTTGAAGGGAAATGAACAGCCCGGCTGTTTGGGGTTCAATATCGCATACGCGGGGGGAAGTTTCTCCGGCGGCTCATGATGATCGGTTACGATAACATCCAGGTTTTTGGTCCGGGCATACTGAATGGGCTCGATATCAGAAATACCGCAATCAACGGTTATAAGGAGGGTTGCCCCCTCACGGGTTATTTTTTGCAGTGCCTCAGTATCAAGCCCGTAGCCCTCCTGCAGGCGGTTGGGCAGGTAATAGAAGACGCTGGCATTAACTTCCCGTAAAAACAGGAGCACCACAGCCGTAGCAGTAATGCCGTCAACGTCATAGTCCCCGTAGATATAGATTTTTTCCTTCTTCTCTACCGCAGTGATGATCCGCTGGACAGCCCTGTCCATGTCTTTCATGCGGAAGGGGGAGTAGAGGTCTTTCAAGGTTGCGTTGATGAAGAAATCTGCCTGGTCTATGCTCTCGAGGCCTCTGTTTATAAGAAGCTGCGAGACCAGGGGAGAGATATTAAAAGACGAGGAAAACGCTTTGCTTAAGTGTGGATTCTGCTCTTTAATAAGCCATAGTTTAAGGCCCGGACTCAACGTAACGACCCTTTGCTTGCCGGTAACGCCTTGCAGAAGGCATTGAACCCCAGGGGTCTGATGGGGTAAGATTTTATCAAAGAGGGGGTTTAAGTCAAGAAAAACAAAAATATTTTTAAATAGTAGTATGCTCTGGTGGTAATTGGAAAAATTAGTCACGTGAAGTTTACATATCTATCTATTAGTCCCTTCGTTGTTATTTTCGTGTTTTTTTGGCAAGAAAAATTCGAAATACGAATATCGGAGCTTTAAACAAATTAAAAATAAAAATGTTCCAAACTTCAAAACAGCATTTTTCACCAGAGTCGTTTTAAATTTTCCACTTTGGTCATTTGAATTTGTTTCGAATTGCTGATTTCGCTATTCGGATTTGGGCGCGGCCTGTCCGGGTTAGGATGTCGAAAAGGGAGTTTTCCTCAGGCTGGTCAAAAATGCAGAGATGCAAGGCTCCCGAAGTCCTCCAGAAGTGAGGCGTACTTCACGGTACGCTGCAACGACGAAGGAGGAGGGGAACGCCGCAGATGGGTGTTTTTCAACAGCCTGCTATTATTCGCTGCACCATTTGTGAATAAGCGCGGCGTGCTCCTGCCAGTCATCTTCGAGCATCATGTTATGGCTCATATCGCCCCGGATGCTGCGGTCAGCCGCATGCAGGTAATCCGCAAGCGCGTCCCACAGGTTGGGGTTTTTCCTGTTGCCCAGGCCGGTGCGGCCGAGCACATAGACCGGGCAGGTAATTTTCCTTGGGTCAATTGCGAGCAGGGCGTGGCGTTGCAGCACCAGTGCTGACTCCCGGCCCAGGCAGTCCACGGTTTCAGTTAGAACCTCAGCACTGACCTTGTTCTTTTCAAAAAGAAGCACCCTGGTTTTGTCCCGGTCTTTCGCCCACAATAGCGTCCCGTCATTCTGCGGGATAAATGTTGTTTCAGTCACAGCCTTTCGTTCCGGGTCAAGCTCAAGATTTCCTTCCGTCACCGCCTTGCACGGCGCGCTGTCAAGAAGAACGAGCTTTTTCCGCTGCGCGCCCTCTGCCGCCTTCTGACTCACGACCCCGCCCATGCTGTGGCCGATAAGTATCGCCTCGCCGTTGATTGCAGCTAAGCATTCATGCACATCCTGCACATAATCTTCGGGTACTGCCGTACCCAGGTCGGCATGGCCCCTGCTCAGCCAGTGCCCCCGGAAGTTAAGGGCATAGCAGAACACGCCTTTGCTGGAAAAATACTCCAGAAAGTTCCGCCACATCCATGAGCCATGGAAGTTCCCGTGGACAAAGAGCATGGGGTGCCTGCTTCTGGTTATGGCCGGCAGGTAGCGCTCCACGCAGAGGCCGCTTTCAAGTTCCATGATTGAGCGAAGATAGCTCATGATAGTTGTCCTTCTGTGTAAATGATTATTAACCACTCTTATATTTCAATAAACCTCATAATGTCAAATCGATATACCATTTTAAAAAGCTTGACAGAAAAACTGTTTATTATATTAAGGGAACAAAAGTAGAATAAGTTAAAAACAATGTTGCCGCCGACGCCGGCGAAAGACTTGCTGGCCGAGTTTTGGCGGTTGGAAAAGGAGGCTGAAACCTTGCTGAAAGGTCTGGCCGAATGAAGACAGTCGCCGACACCGACATGTTGACCACGCCGGACTACCGGCAGTTCATCGAGGACCTGAAGACGCGGGTGGTTTCCGCGCGCATCTCGGCGGCGCGGGCTGTGAACCGCAACCTGATCCTGCTCTACGGAGGAGCCGGGGTCAGGTCTTGGATTATAAGATTGCTTACGCATACCACCCCTACACACTCACTTCATAATAAGTGCTCACACAAATAAAGGCCCGTTGTTTAAAACGAGCCTTTATATTTTTAAAGCTTTAGGTAACTCCCTTCAGCCGTTCCCGCTTATTTCCCTATGCCGTATAGCAGCCGCGGGGTTGCGTTCACCGGACCGTGGAAGGTTGAGGTGCCGTTTGAGGTCTAGACAGGGATAGGGGTCACCCCCCAGCTTCAACTTTAAGCTCTCGGACGTATACTTTTTGAAGTGTCCGTCAAACTGGGGGGCACAGTGAACGGTTGAAAATTGAACCCATCGTTTCATGCGAACAATATAGCACCGGGTGGTTACCTGAAAGAGATGGAGGCGTTTTTTTGGATTTAATACTCAGCAATGTGCGGATACCTGTTGAAAAAGACGGGATGGATGAATATCTAAAGGCCGCTTCGCAAAAGCTGAACATCAGCGAAAATAATATTGAACTCGTTAAGATGCTGAACAAGTCACTTGATGCGAGCGACAAAAAACAATTCTACTACGAAATTTCAATAGTTGTACATACTCCTGACAGCTACGACAACAGGGAGAACCTCCCCGAATACACTGAAACAAGAGCGGCAGGCAGAAAATCAAAAAACAGTAGGGAGCGGCCTATAATAATAGGCTTCGGTCCTGCCGGCATGTTTGCGGCTCTTGAGCTTATTGATCGCGGGATAAAGCCTCTCATATTTGAAAGAGGTAAAAAAATAGAGGATCGCTCCGTTGATGTTCAAAGATTTTTGAAAGAACGGACGCTCGACCCTGAATCAAATATCCAATTCGGGGAAGGCGGGGCCGGTTCATACTCGGATGGTAAGCTGTTTTCCCGTGTCAATAATTCGGACTATGCAAACAGGGTGCTGGATACTTTTATTAAATTTGGTGCGCCTGAAGAAATAGGCTACATCCGCAAGCCCCATGTGGGTACGGACGTGCTGTGCAGGATAGTCAGCAATATAAGGAGCCATATCCTTGAACGGGACGGCGCGATACAGTACAGCTCAAAAATGACAGACCTGCTTATAACAGAGGGGAAAGTCCGGGGTGTAGCAATAAATGGAGAAAAGGAATATCTCTCTTCAAGTATCTATCTTGCGATTGGAAATTCCAGCCGTGATACCTTTGAGATGCTGCACAAAAAAGGTATTGCTCTTGAGCAGAAGCCGCTTGCAGTTGGTGTGCGAGTAGAGCATCCTGTTGAAACGATTAACCTTATACGATACGGCAATAAATACCGGGGCTTTCCCGGCATAGGGGCTGCTGCGTATTCCTTCACCCACACCAATCGAAAAACGGGACGGGGGGTATATTCATTCTGCATGTGCCCCGGAGGCGAGGTGATAAATGCTTCATCTGAAAATGGTTTACTGGTTGTAAACGGTATGAGCTATTCGAGCAGGTCATCAGCATTCTCAAATTCAGCCATTGTTGTAACCTGTCATACGGATGATTATACATCCGCCAGCCCGCTGGCCGGCTTTGAGTTCCAAAAGGATATAGAGCGAAAGACTTTTACTGCGGCAGGAGGAAGCTGGAAAGCGCCTGCGCAGAATCTGGTGGATTTTTTAAGCGGGAGGGTCTCTGGGGATTTAAATAAAAACTCGTATAAGATGGGGGCCGTGGCTGTTAACATGAATGAAATTTTACCCGCATTTGTATACGCGGCGCTGGTAACCGCATTTACTGCATGGAAAGAGCAGTACCCATTATTTGTTTCAGATGACGGGATAGTAATAGGCGCGGAAACAAGAACGTCCTGCCCGGTACGGATTAAACGCAGCGAAAAATATGAATCCGTCGCTGTAAAAAATCTGTACCCCATAGGCGAAGGGTCAGGCTATACCGGCGGCATAACCAGCTCTGCCATTGATGCTATAAAGGCTGTGGAGGTTAGTCTTGGCAACTAGTGAAAGCTGTGTTAATAATGTCCTATATGCATCCTCTCGCAGGGCCTATTTGCAGCTTTTAGCAACATGAGATAGGACATTGTTTTTTTATTGATCAATAGTGCATTTTTCTTTTTACTATAGACCAAATAACACAGCAGACAAAAAGCCCGACAATGCCTCTTTCTCGTCATGCCGGCGAAAGCCGGCATCCACGATAAATCTGGGTAGAGTAGAGAGCTGACAGCACACTCTGCATCCTTGAGATCAGTTTGTCACACACGACTACTATGAAATACAGGATACGGGTGCTTCAGCCCTCCCTCATCAAACCGTGCCTGCGGTTCTCCCGCACACGGCTTTCCGATGTTCTTCACTGATATGCATGCGTTGAAAAACCATGAAACCAGGCATTATTGATCTAGTACAACTTCCCCTTTTACGTCTTAATTTATTTTAAGATGTGCCCCTTTGCTCCTTGTTTTGAAGCACAAAAGTTTAGAGAAGCAAA
>JAPLIX010000231.1 GCA_026388865.1 Pseudomonadota bacterium
GGTTGATTGCACATCACTATCCGTCGTTTCACAATACCCATCAGAGTAATAACTGCAATCTCCGCTATCTCTCACCATGCGTCCACGGTGGAACGTTATAACTGTTCTATGGGTCTTGAATAATAGCTAAGTAAGGAGTATATGGGAGGTATTGGGAAAAGCATCAACCTGTAGAGTAAATAATTGTGAAATTGTTCGATGTTCTCCATTATTTTGAAACAATTTCGGGTAACATCCATCTGAATTTATTAGATATTGTCATTATTATAATTATATCTACGTTCTCAATTTTTGGATTAATCCGTGGGTTTGTCAAAGAAATTGTTTCTATTATATCAATCGTACTCGGATTTTACATTGCCTTACACTGGTACGAAGAAGCTGCGCGATACTTCACCGTTTTAAAGAATCAAAACCTACAAAACATCCTGGGATTTATTATTGTTTTTATCGTGGTAAGCTTAATATTAGGTTTACTCGGTAAACTGGTGAGCCTGCCACTAAAGGATATAGATCTTGGATGCATCGATCATCTCCTCGGGCTTGTATTTGGATTTGTTAAAGGAGTTGTTGTTGTCTGCGCCATTTTACTGGTATTAGTCTCTTTCATGCCACCTTCGAACAAGGTGCTTGCTAAATCACAGCTCACACCGACTATTATTTCTTTAACAAAAACCATTGCCGCATTTTCCTCCCCCCGACTCAAAGAACAGTTTACTGTAAAGCTCGACGCACTTAAAAAAGTCTGGGGTCAGGGATCAGTCATTAATACTCTCCTGAAAACTCTGCCGGGACAGCCTGCAGCCACATCGACAACCACTATTATTCCTGACAGCAGCAAGAGATAAAAAATCTATTTAAATTTATTGATTTTAAAAATGGTATTGCAGAGAAGCTGTTAGCGGGAGGAAGCGTAACGGAATTAACTGTAATAACTGAGATTGAATATTACAGTAACAAAAAGTAGTAGAAATTTAATCTGACAATAGTGGTGACTTCTTAATGAAGTGGTGAATTGTTTAAGCAGTGAGAATTGTTGCGCTTGATAGCCGTAGTCGCAAATTTTTATGAAGAACCTACTATCACAACATATTGGTGCGACATGAAGTCGCTCAGGTAATTTTCAGCCAAAGAGCTGACCTATCGTATTGAATCTGCAATCTCACAAATTTTAACATAAAATTCTTCCTGATCCGCCCCCGTCAGCAGCGCTCCTACCATCTCAGCAAGGTCCGGCGTAGCCGCTTCTGCTTAAGACAATAAGTGCAATTTTTCTCATCATTCAATTCCTCCTTTTTTATTTTCTATGCATTTCCATTGATTGCACAGTCAACGATAGACAAGGAACGCTACCGGTGGAACTCTGAAAGATAAAAAACTCCTGATTTCGTGAGTTCCTGATTTTAAATTAATCAGCATGTCCAGACTGTTATTTTCTGATGCCCAGAAAAAAAGCCTGCGCTTCACCCTTTTGATCATAGGCAGGAGGAAATCCGCCAAACTCAAAGTACGTAACAGTAAACTGCCCGAGAATTATTCCATCAGCAATGCTGAACCCGGAAAAGCTAAACTCGTATTTTTTCAGCAGGAAGTCTATGGTGATGGTGTAATCTCCATTGAAACTCGTTGGACTTGCATTATAGTTTCCGTCGCTGGAATCAATAATTTCCTTCTGGTCTTCAAGAGAAGTGATTTCAAACGATCCGTCACTGTGAAACTGAAATGTATCCTGGTTGAAATCACTTTGCTGACAATAATCCCCTGCATCACCCAGGCACAGCATAAAAACGTTGTAGTCTTTGCCTGATACGGTCATGACCTCCTGGGCAAAAGAACCGGAAACGAAAGCAACCACAGCAAAGATACTTGCCAACCATGCAAAAAATATTTTCTTCATCTGACACCTCCTTTTTAAATGGTAACTTTATTCCCTTACTTACGATATCGCAGTGGTGCCAGGTAGTGAACACGACTGCTTACACTGTGACTGTCCGCAGCCCATACCTCCCCGGTATCATTTCCTTTTGAGTCTTTTTATTTATTCCTTTTCTTTCATGTGATCTTTGCCAGGTTTACCCTTAAACCGCTCCATCATCATCTGCCTGCGTTCGACCCGCAGCTGCCCCAGCTGCGTACGCTGTTCTTTGGTCATGATGTTTGCCACCTGCGCTGCATGCATGATCTTCATTTTCGTTAACTCAGCCCGCGCTTTGCTAATCTTGTCAGCCAGTTCGCTGATTTTCGCTATATCAATTGTGTCCTTGTCCATCTCCGTCTTGAGATCAACCCTCAGGACCTTCATTTCTGACTGTTTTGTAATCGTGGCCTTCTGGTTCTCGCTATTCAGCGCTTCTATCTTTGCTTTTTGATCAGTCGTAAGACCAACCTGATTGAGCTGGTCCCGATCCATCATCATGCATGGACCGTCATCATCTCCACCGGGACCCATCATGTGAGTGCCATGACCAGGACCTTGCCCCGCATAAAGTGTATTAATCCCAAGCGTGAGCACGAAAGCTATGGTAAACAATGTCAACAGGTTCAATGTTCTTTTCATTGCAGTTCTCCTTATAATTGGTTTTGAGAATATCATGTAAGCATTCCGCCTTGATCCGTTATGTTAAATCAAGACATACCCATGGGAATTAAGGTTATGCAGCCAGCTTTTGATACAGCTTAGGGCTAAATCTTACTACCACCTATGACCGTGATAGCCACTGCTATTGTTATAAATGATATTCAGTCTGCCCATTCCGCAATAAGGGCGACCATAACCGCCATAAACAACGGGAGGACCATAATATACAACAGGAGCTGGAGCATAGGCAGCAAACGGAGGAGCATAAACCGCCGGTGGTTGGTACTGCGCATTCGGCTGTGCCTGAGGTTGCAGCTGTCCCTGCGGTTGTTGACCCTGCTGCTGGATCGGCTCTATCACTATGTTTACCCGCCGGTTCAACTGGCGGCCTGCTGAAGTACTGTTGTCTGCAACCGGATTGGACTCTCCCATTCCCATAGTCGTTAACCGTGCCGCATTTACCCCTTTTACTACCAGGGCATTTTTCACTGCATTAGCCCGTAGCTCCGATAACTGCTGATTATGTGTCTCTGATCCTGTGCTGTCCGTATAGCCTACCACTTTTATCGTGGTGTCTGGGTATTTATTCAGTATTTGCGCCACCCGGTCTATCTCCCCTGAACTGTATGCGGTAGGTTTTATGGTTGATGAATTGGTATCAAACAAAACGTCTGATTTGAAGGTTAGAATCAGCGCATCTTTTTCCCGCTGTACTCCCTGCATGAGCGCAGCCTGCTCCCGTGCCTGCGAGTCTGCCAGTGCCTGCTTGAATTCACGCTCCTGCTTGTCCATATAATGGCCGATAGCACCACCGGCAAGACCGCCCACTACCGCGCCTATTGCAGCGCCCTTGCCTTTACCTAAACCATAGCCGAGTCCGGCCCCCAGCACCGCACCTGTTGCAGCGCCAATGGTGGTCTTTTTATTTTCCTGCATGGTGGCACAGCCAGCACTGATAAATGCTACCACAAGCACCAATACAAGAAATTTCTTCATCGTATACCTCCTTTATCAATTATTAGTTAAAGGCCAGTTGGACTGATTTGTAAACCTTATACGGTTAGATCTCACTGCTACCTATGTCCAAGTACTGTGCGAAGCAACCCACTAACATTGTTATGACGGTTAGAGCCATTGCCGGGACGATAATAACCACCACCATTGCCACGGTGCCCATATCCGCCACTATTAACTAGATGAGAAAATAATCCGCCAAGGCCCTGTTGTCCATAGCCACCACCATTGCCGGAGCGATAATGGCCGCCATTATTGCCGCGGTATCCGTACCCGCCGCCACCTCCATGGCGATAATAGTTACCACCATTACCCCGGTATCCATAACCACCGCCGTTGTCGTAGTTCCCATAACCCCTATCATTATAAGAGCGATAATGATCATCGCCACCATAATTAAAAACCAAGCTTAAGAACCCAAGGGGATTACACCCATATCCTTCATACCCCCCGTATCCCCCATATGCACCTGCAGGAGCATAGGCTACCGGAGGAGGAGCATATGCCACGGGAGGCTGAGCATAATAAACTGGAGCCGGGGCATAATACACCACGGGAGCAGGTGTATAATAAACAACCTGGGGAGCAGCATAAGCGACTGGTGCGGGAGCATAAGCTGGTGCTGGTTGATACTGCGGTTGCACCTGGTAATTTCCCTGGGGATAAGCAGGTAGAGCTCCGCCTGCACTGACTAAAACTACTGTGGTTAGAAGCAAAACTATTTTTTTCATGGTTCACCTCACTGTTACAATGTTGCGGTTATTGTGGACAGCGCTCTCCGCTGCCTTCTGACTGGGCGGTAAACAGGCTCAAAACATGAGAATGAATAGCCTCAGTCGTAGCAATCTGTGTATCAGCAGATTTTGACAACTGCTGTATTACGTTTCTATTGGAAAAATGAAACATGAGGATTGCCGGTAGTGTCAGTGCGCACAGGTCATAATTAAGTGATGAACGGAAAGCCCCGGCTTGTGCCCCATCCCTGAAAAATGCTGCCATCTGATGCTGGATTTTAGAAAAATATCTTTCGGTCAAATGCTCGAGAAACCGGCCGTGACCCACTGTCTCGCGTTGGTACAGCTGAAGCATCTCCGGGTTGGTGCGAAAGGATTCATCATAATAATCAATCAGCATGCCGAGAATCTGCAGGTGATCGCGGGGTGCAGTAAGTATATCCTGCAGGCGGTTGCAAAACCTCTCCACGTAGGATTCCAGCAGATACAGATAGAGGTCTTTCTTATTCTTGAAGTGGTAATAAATCATGGGCTTGGTGAGTCGGGCTGCCTGAGCAATACCATCCATGGACGTCCCGTCGTAGCCTTTTGCAGCAAAAACCTTGATTGCTGCCTTGATAATTTTTTCTTTTGAAGTTAGTGTCATAGCAATTCCCCCTACTTATCAGTAAGTTTTTTAATATTAAATATATTTGGTAATGCGGGCTATGCATAAGCAACTCAAGGGATTATAAAATATAATGTAATAACATATATTTATTATATTTATCTGCACATTAATACCTCAAAATCAATTATATATAAGCATAACTTACTTACCAGTAAGTAAATAATAATACATAAAAATGAGCATGTCAAGGGAATTATTTAAATAAAAGGAGAGTGCCTGTCGGATTTTTAAAATTGTTGAGTGAGGAGAATCAGTATAGAGCATTCAGTTTTCTGGCATCTTATGCTTGCAATGGATAACCACAAGTGTAGCGGTTCAAAGGAAAGTGGACAGATTTAGGAAATAGACAAGTTGTAGCTTAAAAAGCAGAATAGAGATCAATCAATATATCGTATCAGCGGAAAGAGAATAAAAACTGCAGACTATGTATCAAATGTGCTCAATGGCGAACAGCTTCAATATTTTCACTTACATCTGGTAATATGCAATTGCCTGATAGTGACGAGCCTTTTAAAGGTAGTTACTTTGATGTGTGATAACTGACTTTGCATTACCGTGATCTTAATTCCTCTGGAACATAACCCCAAAAGTTTTAAAAATTATTCCATGCTCAATATCCTGTTTGAGGCGGAATAAGTCCGGCTGAAAAGAGGGGCTGGCCTGCGCTGTCAAAACATTTATTAACGCACTTGCTTTTTGCAGCGTGTCCTCGCTTATCGCGGCTTCTTTTTTTACAAGAAGATTTCCTATTACAGGCATGAATTTCTGAATGAGATTGCCGGCTTTCGCTCGCAATGCCGGGTCATGAGAAAAAATATCTGCGAGTTCAAAGGCGTGTTATAATAAAGAGTGGTATAACGCTTCCCCACAGCACTCTGTATAAACATCTCATTTCTAAAAGCACGCAATGTCTTGAGGTCAGGGTTGTCTTGCCCCATAACTGTCTTTGCAGGGCATTGCCCGCCACCGGGCGTAGTAGTCGTAGTGCTACTGTTATAGGGGATGGTGGTCGTGGTTGTTTCGCCGCTGGGAATAGTGGTTGTAGTGGCAATACAAAGTGCGCTGTTCCCGATGATAATGGTCGTATACTCAATCAAAGTCTAACAAACATGCATGTTTTCTTACGAAGCGCGCTATTGCTTTACCATCCGGGTAAAAACAGCTGTATAATCAACCCCCTGTTCATCCTGCTTGAAGGGCGAAAGAAACAGGGGGAAAGATCCCAGCTTTTCATGAACAACCGTGACAGTGGCCTGCGGCAGAAGCTTGTCGGCCGGACCGGTGAACTCAAGGCTGAAGGACACCATGTGCTTGTCCTTCTTTGAGGTGACCCGCACAAGCTTTAAGGCAACCGCAGGGCCTGCTTGAGGGGTAGCGGTAAAAATAGTATCAACGCAGCGCTCAAAATCGCCCTGCTGCATCTCTGCAAGGGGCTTGGGCTTGAGCGGAGCCTGGCAAGCAAGAGCAAAAACGCTGACCGTCAGCAAGCCGATAAAAATATAGACTGAACGCGCCATCGCCTGCCCTTCCTGTATTTTCTTTGGTTTCTGTCAATCGCGCGGCGGAAATATGCCATTAACACAGATGATATAATTCAGTCCCATATACGGCTGCATGTTGTCATGGGGTTGGGTGCCGCCGAGCGTTGCAGACTGCGTGCCCGCAGTGATTCCCTTCTCAGACGGCACTACGACCGAGGCACCGGAAGCTGAAAAGCTGTCAGCCTTTATTTTGACAGAGCCGACAGTCATATTCGGCGTCTGCTTTGAAGCAATCGTTGAGCTTTGGCTTCCCCCGGTCATACCCAGGGTATAGTTGTAGGTGGTGTTCATCCCAGGGCGTTGCACCACCCCCACCCCCAGCACTGTTTTGCCGCGCAGGTCAGGAAGGGCAAATGTTGTTTTGCCATCACCACCATAGGTTGTTCCGAGAATGGAGAACAGGGCCATGTGCTGATAAATCGACAGCATCTGCCCCAGCGAATTGACTCATATTAAATGTAACCGAAGGCCAAATGAGGAGATGGTGAAAAAGGTAACGTTGCGTCATATTACAGGTAACCCAAAGGAGACCCTGCAATATGACCATAAAATCAAGAAAAGAATATCTTCAGGCCATCAGGTTACGTTATCACCATGCCAATAAACCGGAGAAAACCCCAATCCTCAATGAGTTCTGCATAAATTGTGGTTACAATCGCAAATATGCCATCCGTTTGCTCAAGGGTAAGAAAAAGAAGAAAAAATCTCAAACAAAGTCTGGTCCCAAACCGGTCTACCA
>JAPLIX010000522.1 GCA_026388865.1 Pseudomonadota bacterium
CCAGTGCAAAAGAGAAAAACAAAGAACAACATCATTGAGATAATAAACGTTATGGTCTCCGACAAGATGATATAGATGATCAGTGACGGCAGTGATAATTTTATTTTAGAAATTAGGTGTTTCTTATCTATAAAAACTGATGTTGAACGGGCAATGGAATTAGAAAATGCTATCCAGGGCACAAGGCCGACTGTAAGATATATGCTATAGGAGTAAATATCAGCGCTTCCGGGCATCCTGCTTCCCATAAGCTTGCCAAAAATAATTATATAAATACAGAGATTGACTAACGGCCATATCAGCGCCCACACAGATCCGAGCACATTGCCGGCGAAGCGCTCCGTATAATCTCTTTTCGCGAGTTCAATTATTAAGGAAATGCTTACCATGCTTTTTAATTCTGTTCTTTTAGCGGGCTAATGCGGCCAAGGCTGTAAAAAACTTCCTCATATCTCTTAAAGGCTTGATCCCACGTGAACTTTCTGGGCTCGCTGTATTCATAATCGCCATTATACATGCAAATTATTCCATTAGCTATAGAATGAGGGTCTGCCTTTTTTACTGTAACCAGCTTACCAAAAGTGACTTCTGGCAGCGAGCCTGTTTCTGTAAAGACCACCTGCTTACCCATCATGCAGCTTTCAACCGCAGTAAATCCAAATCCCTCAGAGAGAGAGGGAATGACTATTGTATCCGCGATATTTATATAATCCGGCAAGCGTTCAAGAGGGACCGGATCAATAACAAGTATATTCTTATCCTTATTTACCTCATCTATAAGGCGCATTACCAGATTATATTCTGCTTTGGTTTCCCGGCTTAAGATTACTACCAGCTTACTGCCGGGAATGACCTTTGATATTTCCGGTACCGCATTGATGAGATAGGGTAGACCTTTTGAGCCCCCCGGCCTTCCGAAATAGAGATACACAACAGTCGCCGACAATGGACCGGCGCAGTGATTTGTCGACCGGACGGGGGTAAAAAAGCGTGTCATCTACTCCGTGATAAATAACAGAAATGCGCGATTCCGGTATGCCCTTTTCTGTTAATTTCTTCCTGGTATAGTTGCTGAACACTATATACCGATCAAAGGAACGGGTAACAATATAGTTCTCATACCATCTATAAAGGAAATGAAATGGTTTAAAATATTTCCAGTTTTCGTCTAAAATTTCATGCACCAGTAAAATCGATTTTTTCTTGAAGGTCCTGGCCAGCCAGTATCCCGCGAGCCCGGAAGCATACGTTGCAGAAATTATCATATCAGCGTTGTCCGCAAGTTTATGTGCCCCTGCATATGCTACCACACTGTGCAACAGGCGAGGCACATTTAGTGTGCGGCATATTTTCACTCCATTTACTATCTCAATACCGGCTTTTACTCCTTTAAATTTTTTTGTTACAACAGCAACACTATGTTTTTTACTGAAATATTCTGTTATATTTTTATTAACAACCTCTGCTCCTCCAATATATGGATAATAGTGATCAAATAAAAACAACAGGTTCATCATTCGCGGATTCAAGTTCGAAGTGCAACTAATGGTGGTTTGGTGTAGCGCATCTCTATTCCAAAGAATACCTCATGTGGGGTTTTAAATGCAAGCACTTTGCGTGGCCGGTGATTGATTCGATATATCGCCCATTGCACTTGTTCATCGGTAACATCAGGCAATTCCATCCCCTTGGGGAAATACTGCCGTAGCAGCACGTTGCTCTTCTCGTTCAGCCCCGCTCCCAGGAATGGCAGGGATGTGCGAAGCAGATGTCCGCCTTCAGTTTNNNAAACTCTTTGCCGTTGTCGAATGTCACGGTGTGGCATTTGTGCTTGTAGGGGCGTAGCAGGCTGTTAACCTTATGGTCATTCTTTTGGTGGTTTTATGTTGATCAAAACCCCGAATGCAATGACCATCTATCTACTAAAACGATGCTCAACGTTGCTTAAAACGACTTTTTCAGAGACGACTATCTACATCATATTTTAATAAATTTAGATTCCCTGAAAAGGCTATGAACAGATACATACCATCTTGCGTTAGCATCATGGCATAGTATTGATTACCTGGTATCGTGGAACTGTGTACATATAGTCATAACGCCCCCGCAATGCGGGGGGCTTGATGGTTGTGAGCCACCCCAGGGGTGGCCATGGTCACAGGTTGTTTAGTTTAAAACTTACCATCATCTTTATTCTCGTCTTTATCCTTCTCACCCTTGTCGAGTTCATCA
>JAPLIX010000494.1:0-4213 GCA_026388865.1 Pseudomonadota bacterium
CGGATTATAGCAGAGAGGAAAATACAATTGACAGCCCAGCGCGAACATCGCAAGCACTACTGGCTGTCACAAACCAACAACCGGAGACGGGCTGTAGTTATTTAAAAGTCCCTTTTCCGACATTATCTAAAAATCACGCCGAGGGATGGTATGAAAACAATCAAGGTGGATGCCCGGGGACTTGCCTGCCCGGAACCGGTTATCTTATCAAAAAAGGCCCTGTCAGACATCGAGCAGGGTGATGTGATAGTGCAGGTTGACAGCGAGGCAGCAAAGGAAAACATCGCGCGGATGGCAAAGCATGAGGGATGCGCGGTCACCATCAAAGAGCACGGCAAACAGGGCTTTGAGTTGCACCTGACTAAACCGGAGCCGGGGGAAAAGCACCGGGCAGCAGAAACAAGAGCAAAAGGAGATGAGGAATCCGTCGCGTACCTGTTTGATTCAGACTTCATCGGGACCAACCGCGAACTGGGAAAAATTCTCGTCAACGGGTTCCTGAATGCCATCAGCTCCCTTCCGCATAAAAAAAATTCCATCATCTTTATCAGCAATGGCGTCAAGCTCACAACGCGCGGTTCCTACGTGCTTGAGGCCCTGGGCAAGATGCATGATAGGGGATATGAGATGCTGATATGCGGCACCTGCCTTGATTACTTTAAAATCAGAGACAAGGTAAAGGTCGGCACTATCTCCAATGCGGTTGAAATTGTGCAGACCCTTACCGGCGCGGGGAAAGTGATAAAATTTTAATTCCACAACTCAAATACCTCTGTGTTCTGAAAAATATAATAATAAAATCTGGAACTCAAGAAATCAGGAAAATTATTATTTTCCCCATCGTGAGTTCCAGAGTTCCAAATTGAATAGTACTGTGGTTAGTTTTAATAATTCCCCTGTTAAAATCAGGAGTGTCCATGGGAAAAAGAAAGCTCTCTTGTAACTACTCGATCGAAGATATCGCCCAGTCCATTGTAAAAGACCATCCCGTCAGTAAAAGATTTTCACCAGAAGATAAGAAAATACTTTATCAAAAAAGTCTTCCGCTGCTGGATGAATTACCGGAGCTAAAACAAGTACTTTCCATAGAACATATCAGAAAATACCCGATGCCATTCGCAAAGCGTGCGGCCCGCATCGGCATCATTCCGCCGGAGCTGGTTGTTGTGGACAGCCGCATCCAGGACATGTGCTCGCTTCCGTTCTGGACCTATTACGGATCGGGAGAAGGCCGCTTCAGCGGAACTTTTTCCTGCTGTCCGCCGTTCAGCCTCAAGGCGGAAAAAGTCCAGGCGCTTATTGACCGTGCAGATATATTCGCCGTTCTTCAGACCAGGGCCGCGGTCAATGTCGGCAATGACCCGGGGGCCCAGTTCCGCATGATCAACCGGCTGGTGGATGAAGTAAACGCGTGCCTTGGCAGGAAAGCCGTGATACAGAAATTTGCCGGCGGGCCGTGTTTTGCCTGCTACCCGGAGTCCTGCCTGTGCGAGGGGCAGTGCCGGGCACCGGAGCTGAAAATCCCTTCCCTTGAAGGCATGGGCATCTGTGTTGACCAGCTGTGCAAGGATATGGCGCTGCTGACCGGCGATGAAAAATGGAAAGTAAACTGGATAAAAGGATTCGGGGCCGACACCCAGGCACCAAAAGTCTGGAAGGCAACCGTGGGACTGGCGATACAGTTACGAGAAAAATTATAATTTCTAAATACTAAATCCTAACCCAGACAAGCAGGAACCAATTTGAAACAATAACTAAAAAAAACACAAACAGGGTTTCATCTGGAACTCATGAACTCATGAGGGTAAAACCAGAAAAACCCGATTTCCTGATTTCCTGAGTTCCAGATTATTAATTATAGGAAAAAAATATGATCATTGATATTCACACCCACATTTTCGGCAAGGGCTGGATGCCGAAGGAATTCTTTTACGGCATTGCGCGGTTTATAACGTACGAGTTTGCCAAAAGCGGCGTTCAGCAGTCAATTGAAGAGGTAGGGGACGGCATGGTTGATGCCAGCGATGATCCTCGCGCGGAAAGCCTGCTCCAGGAGATGGAAGAGGCGGGAATAGACAGAAGCATTCTCCTGCCGGTTGACCTTGAGTTTGCTTTCCCCGGGCAGGCTGTGCCCATGCAGGAGGTAAACAAACTGCATGCGGAGCTGGCGCAACAGCACCCGCAGCGCCTCATTGCCTTTGCCGGCATTGATCCCCGGCGCGGCAATGCGGTTGAGCTGTTTACCCAATGCGTGCAGGACTGGGGCATGCAGGGGCTGAAGCTCCATCCCACTGCCGGTTTTTACCCGAACCAGAAAGAAGTCTACCCCCTTCTGGAAAAGGCCTGCGCATGGAAGATTCCGGTTCTCATCCACTCAGGCTCAATGATGGTGCCGCTGCGCAGCAAGTATTCACAGGTCATTCATCTGGATGACCTTGGGGCTGATTTCCCTGATCTCCCCGTTATCGCTGCTCACTGCGGCGGAATCTTCGGCTATCAGCAGATGATCTCGGTGATGACCACCAAGCTGAACATCCTGGTTGATATTTCAGCATGGCAGCTGCTGGCAATAAAGAACTACCCGCATTTTTGCAGGGCGCTGCGCGATGTGATGGATTTTGCCGGCTGCGAGCGGATACTGTTCGGCTCGGACAGCCCGTCGTTTCGCTCCTTCATGTCTAACCCTGACTGGGTGCAGACGATTAAAGATTTGCCCCGGAACGCTCCTGATGGGATACGGTTCACAGAAGAAGAAATTGCCGCTGTGCTGGGAGGCAATGCGCAGCGGGTACTGAAACTGTAAAAAGGGTCCCAGGGGCCCAGGGTAAAAAAAATGCGGAATGCTGATTGCGGAATGCGGAATAATTAAGAAGATTTTATTTATATTCTGCAATCCGAATTCTGAAATCCGCATTATAATGAATCCTTGAACCCTACTCCGAAGGAGAGATGAAATGAGAATCGTAGATTTTGTGGAGGAGATGAAAGAAACCGCGGCTAACGGGCTGATGGAGGTTGCGGGCGTCGGGAAATGCACCAGGGAGAAAGTTCCGTTCAAGAGCGGGGAAGCCGACATCATAACCGTGCGGGGCGGCGCCATTGAAAAAGGGGCAATCACCCACATAACACTCAAAGGCATTAAACCGCCGCTCGGGGATAAGCCGGTTGACTACATGGTCTACCAGATGGAAATCTTCCCCGAGAACCCGTACTGCCCCATGGGCCACTTCAATACTGAATGGTCGCTGGAAGGGCCCGGCCCCTATCACATGAACCTTGACCTGTTTCCCGCGGTCCGGGTTGAAGAAGACCTCGCGACCATGAAAAAGCTGATGGATAACGTTGCCGACACTTTTAAACGCGACCGGCAGAAGATGCGCGAGGGTCTTGATGAGCACTACAACATGGAGCACTGGGAAGCGCCGCTGGCGACGAAAGTTGGCTGCAAGCTGCTCAACCTGAATAACGACGATCTGGATCTTTTCATCAAAGCCTATCACGCATTTTTTGACGGCTATCTTGCGATCGTGGAAAAAAGAAAGAAAACTCCCTATAAAGAAGCGGACAGCAAGCTGAAGCTGCACCGGAACAGCCGGTGGCTTGAATATATAACCATCAAGGATCAGGCGGTCCGCCTCGGGCTTGCTGCGGGCATCCCGCCCCAGGTGCTTATTGCGCTCAGCTATCCGCCGTCAGCGGCGTTTTGAAAATTAACCGCAGAGACCGCAAAGAGCGCAGAGAATTGTTTGCTATGTTTCATGTCGTTTGCTGCGTCTTATCATTGCAATATGAATGAACATGAACTGCTAAAACAGGAAATGTTTTGTTAATGCTCTGTGTGCTGTGGATCATAATTGAAAAAGGAGGAAATGCATGGTCACCAAAGAAGAGTTGAAAAAGATGCTGGTAGGGAAGCGCGTACTGTACACCATGACCCTGTCAACACAGGTCCCGCCGATTGAGGCAGAGGTGCTTGAGATATCACCGTCCGGCAATTATATCAAGCTGCAGAGGATGGATGGGCCATGCACCTGGGAGGTAGTGAACACCATCTATATCGCGGATGTGCTGGATGAGGGCGGATTCGTGGACATGAGGGCGCGCTGGATACCGGCAATGCAGGCTGCCTACTGGTATATTGATGAAAGAGGTGAGGTACAGTCAGCGGCCTGGAGCGACAACAGCGATGACCGGAAGCGCTTCAGCTATGGCA
>JAPLIX010000494.1:4228-13491 GCA_026388865.1 Pseudomonadota bacterium
CGCAATAAAATAAAGCGCGCTTTGTTTGCTTTCCACCGTATTGAGGGAACGCAGGAGGCGGTAGTCCCGGAGCAGGATGCGGGCAACAATAAATCAGCGCCCTGAATAACAGGGCTTAGCAGGCTGTTGAAAAACACCCATCTGCTTCGTTGCGCTCATCCTTCGTCATTGCGACGTACTGCAAGGTACGCCTCATTCCTCACGATTTCGCGCGCCTTGCATCTGGATGTTTTTGACCAGCCTGGGAGAAAATTACTTTTTCAACAACCTGTTAGAAGAATAACATCCACAGGAGGAGATGTATGGTTACTATTGACACTGCCAAATGCACGGGCTGCGGCGGGTGCATAGATCTATGCCCGGTGATTGCCATCAGCATGATCAGTGATGTGGTTATTGTGGACAACAAGATCTGCACTGAATGCGGCATCTGCGTAAAAGTATGCCCGGTCAGGGCACCGCAAAAAACGGACAAGTAGCTGTACTATTTGTTTGCAGGTGCTGCCGGCATCTCAAGCAATTCTATTAGACCACAGGACGCAGAGAATCCCTCTGTGTTTTCTGTGTTTATGTTTTAACGTTTCGGAGGTACAGGGTTATGTCAAAGCGCTACGATGTGGTGGTGATAGGAGCCGGCCCGGCAGGCTTGATGGCGGCAAAGATACTGGCGGAACATGGTTTTGCCGTTGCCCTGCTGGATCGAAAACAGTCCATAGCGCGCATTCGACGCGCTGACGGCGGGGCGATCGGTATCAATGAATACCTGTTTGATCGCCTGGTGCTGTTCGATACAGACCATAAAACCCTCTGTTTCCCGGTGGATGGGTTCAACGTCGCATATGACGGGCCCTATGCGAATATCTACGGGTTCCAGATGTATTCTCCGGGAAAGAAGCGCATACTCTTCGGTGACTGGGAGGAAGCAAAAAAAAGAGGGGATGAAGTACGTGTCGGCATATTTATCAGCAAGGACACTCTTCTGCAGGGGCTGCTTGAGGAGTGCCGCAGCTGCGGCGTGGAAGTATTCCCGGGCATCAACCTGACCGATATCAGGAAAACCCGCGACAGCGTGCTGGTGAACTGCGGCGGGCAGATGTTTGAGGGCAGCTTTGTCATTGCCGCGGACGGCGTTAATTCGCGCACCGTGCGCCTGCTCGGGCTGAACAGTGGAAGAAAATTCAAAGGCACCTACCGCTATCTTACCTGGATGCTGAAAGGTGACGTGCCCATTGACCCGGGCAGTTTTAATTTCATTGTCACTGAAAAAGGCACCTATGCGCTCTATGATACCTACGAGCAGGGCGTCTATCACGTCAGCGCCTTCAATTCAGACCCGGCAGCAGATCTCAATGAAAGCCTGCATGATCTTGTCTATAAGGATAAAACCTATGCCCCGTGGTTTGCCGGCTGCGCCAGAACCGAGATAATCAACTGCGTCTCAAACATTCTATCGCCCATCGAAGTGCCCTTCAAAGACAATGTCCTGATCATAGGGGACGCTGCCTGGACCATGGAGTTCAGCAATATGGCGGCCCTGTGCACCGGCTGGAAGGCCGGCAATGCCCTGACGCTTGCGCTGATGGACCGGAAGTATAACAAGGAAGGGATAAAAAGCTACCTTGAATGGTGGGAAAAGAATTTCTACATCCCCTATGGCAGATTTGAATTCGGGCCTATGGGCGGCGGCGGCACCATCCTGCAGTCATACCTTTCAGGAGAAGAGCTTGATTACCTGACATCCCTTATCGACAAGCCGCTGCCCGCGACCATGAATTTTTTCACCATGTTCAATACCCTGGGGAGCGCTTACGCGGAGCTCTTCCCGCGCGTGTATGATGAGCGGCCCGAGGTGATGGACAAGCTGTTCGCGCTCAGGAGCAGGTTTGATGAAATCGGGGAGAGTATACGCAGGGCGGGGTTTCCGAATTTGTGATGCAGAAAGCAGCAGGCTGTTGAAAAACACCCATCTGTCCCGACCTGCGTCGGGATTGCGCTCATTCCCGATAGCTATCGGGATCATTGCGACGTACTATAAAGTACGCCTCATTCCTCACGATTTCGCGCGCCTTGCATCCGGATGTTTTTGACCAGCCTGGGAGAAAACTACTTTTTTAATAACCTGTTAGAACAGGTAATGCGCCCTGCTTATTTCATGCTGTGTCAGTGAAGGTGCTGGTTATCCTGCTGCATGTCTTTAAGTGCTAGACCCTCCTGCACCAGTTTCAATACCTGATCGATAAGGAATGGTTTGTTGAGAACAAAGTCCACACCTTTTTGCTGTAATTCATGAGCAGCATCGGGAATACAGTAGCCGGTAATTAAAGCAACAGGGGTGCTGCTGTTTATTTTTTTAATCTCCTGCGCTACCTGCCACCCGGTCAGCCCTGGCATCCCCAGATCAGTAAAGACTAAATCAAACGGTTTTTGCGTAAAGAGTTTGATGCCCTGCGAGCCATCATGAGCTGTTTCCACAGAATTTCCGCATTCGGCAAGAATCTCACAGAGAAGCTCCCGTATTTCTTCCTCATCTTCAATAACAAGAATGGATGCCGCGCTAGAATGAGTTCGAAGCTGTTCCGGTATTTTCTCCGGTATAAGCTCTTGTGCCTCGGGAAAGCACGCGGTGAAGGTGGTGCCTTTGCCCTCGATGCTTTCAACGCTGATCGATCCGTGATGAGCGCTGATAATGCCGAAGGAAATACTCAGCCCTAAACCGGTTGATTGCATGCCCTTGGTGGTGAAGAACGGATCAAATATGCGGTTTCTGGTTTCTTCAGGCATACCCGGCCCGTTGTCCTCAACCTGAATTATTACCTGGCGGTCCTGCATAAAAGTTTTTACGTTAATAGACCCGCCATTGGGCATGGCATCGATGGCGTTATTGATAAGATTGATGAACACTTCCCGGAGCTGTGAGGCTTTTCCTGCTACCTGGCAGAGCGGAGCAAAATATTTCTTCACAGAATATCTTACTCCACGCAACCGGGCATCATGATCCCATTTTACCCGCGTAAACTCCAGAACATCGCTTAAAAGTTTATTCATATCCAGCATATCAACATATTTCGTATCTATTGCTTTTCTTGAAAACTGCTGAATGCGCAGCACGGTTTCCGCACCATCAAGCGCTGCCCTTTCAATGACCTCAAGCCCCTTGACTAAATCAGTAATTGCTTTTCTGCGCTCGTGACCGGGAGGTAAAGAAAAGCTGTTTTTTAGAATTTGCGCTCTGCCTATGATTACCGCCAGCACATTATTAAAGTCATGGGCCACGCCTGCAGCCAGTTCCCCGAGAGACCTGAGCTTTTCCGCCTGCAGCAGGTGGCGCTCCAGCTTTTTTCTCCCGGAAATATCCCGTATGATGGTAACACCGGCGCAGTAGTTTCCCTCGCTGTCCTTGATCATCGAGGAACTGCATTCTGTTTCAATGACATTGCCGTCCCGGGTTTTGTGCAGGGCCTCATAGTAGATGCCGCCCTTTTCAAACATCTCGTGGGTGAGGGCGCGGATAGTATTTCTCATCTCCGGGTCATCAATGACCAGCTCTGAAAGATGCTTGCAGATTAATTCCTCTTTGCTGTAGTGAAAAATCTTTTCCATGGCTGTGTTTACCGACGCAATAGTTCCCATGGTATCGCTGACGGCTATCGCATCCATACTGCTTTCAATCACGGCCTCAAGAAAATCCTTCCCCTGTTTAATGTCATTTTTAGCTTCTGTTTGCTCGGTGACATCACGCACTATCGCCAGACATTCTGTTTTACTGCTGCCCACGAAGCGTATTTCGTAATAGTGGCTTCTGCCATCGAGAAGATGCTGATATTCAAAAATATGTGTGCCGGAGGAACGCAGGGTCAGGGCTGCCAGCTGCATGATCTGCTCAGCAAGTTCGTTCGGCAGGACGTCATACAGCTTCTTCCCGGTCAGGTTATTGCTCGAAAATCCCAGATGGGTGCTGTTTGCTGCCGTGCAGTTAGTGATCACAGCATCGCGGTTGATTTGAAACATAAAGTCGGGAATTGCCTTAAGCAGTGCCTGATTCCTCATTTCACTGCTTTGCTGGTCTTCAAAGGCTTTGCTGGCGCGCAGCATATACCGGACATGGTGCCCCAGGGTCATCCAGTTGAGGGGCTTGGTCAAAAACTCAGTGGCGCCAACCTCATAGGCGCGGGAAATTGATTCAATGTCGTCAAGCCCCGTCATCATGGCCACTGGCACGCGGTCACCTCCCGGCATGGAGCGCAGCTCATGACAGGTGGCAAAACCATCCTTGTCCGGCATCATCACATCTAAAAGCACGATATCCGGCTGCATCCGGCTATAGGCCGAAAGCCCCTGGTCCCCATCTGCGGCTTCTTCCACGGCAAACCCGCTCTGTTCCAGCGAGGTACGTGCCAGCATCCGGATTGTCGCATCATCATCTATGATCAGGACCAGCGGGATATCGCGTTTAATTATATGATCCGGTGTCATACGTCCCCCTCAGGTTGTTGTCCAGGGCCGCCAGCACGCGGCTGTACTCGGCACCCATTTTCGCAGCGATGTCATCGGCATTTTCAATGGTATTGGCTCGTCCCATCAACTCCAGGGTTTTACATAACTCTGCCAGGGCGTCGGCACCCAGATTAGCGCTGCTGGACTTCAACGAGTGTGCCGCTTTCTTAAGCGCTTCGGCGTCGCCCCGGGCAATAGCATCCTGTATTGCCTGCATAAGATGCGGCGCATCCTGGAGATAGAGATTAATAACTTTATCGACAAGGTCGGGCATTCCCTCCCGCTGGAGTGCGCGGATCTGGTCCAGGGCTTTCGGATCGATCGGCCTGCCTGCAGCATCAGGCGGTTCCGGCGCTGTATTTGTCGGTGCCGGGGAGGCAGTGTGCCGCTCCGGCGCAGCTGCACTCGCTTCCGCCGGTTTCGCCAGCCAGCGTTTTAAGATGGTGCATAACTGTGACTCGTTGAAGGGCTTGGCCAGATAATCATCCATGCCCGCAGCCAGGCATTCATCCCGGGACCCCTCCATGGCATTGGCCGTCAGTGCGATGATCGGTATCCGTATGCGTGTCGCCTTCCCGCTGCCATTGTTGCTCCCATCACGCTGTTCCTGCTCCCGGATTATCCTTGTCGCCTCAAACCCGTCCATCTGCGGCATCTGACAGTCCATGAGAATCAGATCATAGGGCTGCTGCTTCAGCGCCGTAATAACTGCCTGCCCGTTTTCAGCAACATCAGCCTGACAGCCGAGGTGCTCAAGCATGCCCACGGTTACCGCCTGATTGACCGGGTTGTCTTCAGCAACCAGCACCCGTGCACTGAACTGCTCATGATCCAGCTCCCCGGCAGCTGCCTGAGCATGATGTGAAGACGCAGCCTTGAGAGCGTTTTCCATCAAGGTCACGAGACAATTATACAGGTGGGACTGGCGCACCGGCTTGCACAAAATATGCTCGATGCCGGCAGCGCGGATGTCTCTATTACCAACGTACTGGCCTACAGAGCTGAGCATCAGCAGCCGGACCGATGATAGTGCCGGGTCAGATTTAATTGCCCGGGCCAGTTCCAGGCCGTCCATTCCCGGCATGTGCATGTCAAGGATGGCTATGTCGTAGGGTTTGCCGGCGTCAACAGCAGCGCGAAGCATATCCAGCGCCTGCGGTCCGTTTTCAGCACTGCCATTGTGCATGCCCCAGGATATGATCTGGTCATGGAGGATGGTCCGGTTGGTCGCATTATCATCAACAATGAGCAGGCGCAGGCCTCTCAGCACCGTATTTTGATCAGGCAGGCTTTGATGCAGCGCCGGCTGTTTTTTAAAGTATGCGGTAAACCAGAATGTTGAGCCCTTGTCCGGCTCGCTTTCTACGCCGCAGCTTCCGTCCATAAGCTCGACAAGCTGCTTGACAATGGCCAGCCCGAGGCCGGTGCCGCCGAATCGCCGTGTGGTAGTGCCATCCGCCTGGGCGAAAGAGTCAAAGATAGTCTTCTGAATGTCCGGAGCAATGCCTATGCCGGTATCATGCAGGGCAAAAAACATCTGCACAACGTCTGATTGTATGTCCAGCGGCTCTGCAATGACCGTGACCTCCCCCGCATCGGTAAATTTTATGGCATTGCCGATGAGATTGATGAATATCTGGCGCATGCGCACCGGATCACCGTACAGGGCCGTAGGGAGGTCAGGGGGTATGCAGCAGACAAGCTCAAGGCCTTTACTGTGGGCGCGCTCGGCAAGCAGCTCCAGCGATTCCTCGATGGTTTCGCGCAGGTCAAAGCGGATATTTTCCAGTGTCAGCTTGCCCGCTTCAATCTTGGAGAAATCCAGTATATCGTTCAGGATGCACAGCAGTGTTTCCCCTGAGGAGTGCACGGTCTCGGCAAACTTGCGCTGCCGGTCGTCAAGCGAGGTTTTAAGCAGCAGTTCTGCCATGCCTAAAACACCGTTCATGGGGGTGCGGATCTCATGGCTCATGCGCGCGAGAAATTCTGATTTGGCATGGCTTGCAGACTCGGCAGCTTCCTTGGCAGTGTGAAGCTCGCTGATGGTGGCTTCCAGTTCCCTGTTTATCTGCACAAGTTCCACGGTGCGCTGCGAGACCTGCTCTTCAAGGTGCTCTTCTATTTTTTTGCGCTCCGTGATATCGCGCAGGATAAGCGTGGCTAAAACACGGTCTTTTGTCTGCCAGATGGAAAATGACTGGCTTACGGTGAATTCAGTGCCATCCTTACTCAGGCAGGTTCCGTCGGGCAATTTTTCAGGGATCGCTGTTTTCCCTGCTGCAAACACTTTTTTAAGAAACTGCATGTTCGCGTTACGGATTCGCTCCGGGAGGATCGTAGTGCATGATTTGCCGATTATTTCTTCAGCAGCGTAACCAAAAATATTTTCCGCATAGCTGTTCCAGGAAACGATAGTTCCATCAGGCTCAACGCAGATAATGGCGTCATTCGCTGTTTCCACAAGCGAGCGGCAGCGTTCTTCGTTTTCCTGCAATTCCTGACGGGACTGAAGTAATTTACTTAAAAGCCATTGGGCAATGGCCCAGAATAAAATGCCGATAAGCATCAAAAAGGCCATGAAGGTGTTGATCGTAGTTCTGCCCTGGAGGTAGATTTTCCGGGGGCTATCCACTCGGACTATTACGGCAGGTTTGCCATCAACATTATTCAGCATGGCATATCCGGCAATGGAATTTTTATCCAGCGGTTTAACCAAAATTGAACTTTCCTTTAGCAGGGCGGCCTGCGCCGCCTTTACGTCAGGGAGCGGCCCGCTGTCAATTGTATGCAGGCTGAATTGCAGGTGAGTTGCTGCGGCCAGTTGTTGAATCTCCTGCGCATCAAGGTAGCGCCCCATAATAAGCGTGCCGCGTATCGGTCCCTTTCCTTCACTGGTAAGTATTGGCCGTGACGCAATGATAAATGTCTGGTTACGGAAAAGTGCGAGACCCTTGATGCTGCTGTTGCCGTCAGCGTGCTTGATAAACAAAGTGTCGGTAGAAAATTGTTTCAGCAAATCATCAGGAACCGGAATTAATTTCGCTTGCTTAACGTCAACGGCCCCCTGATATATGATTTCATTTGCGGTATTGATATACAGTATGAGGTTGAGCTTGAGTCTTATGAGGCTTTCGGCAGAAAGATTGTTTTTAATATAGGCCTCGTTGCGATCTTGAATAAAGGCATAGGTATCATCCCATACTGCCCAGTCATGCGCTATATAGTCAACTTTACCAATGTCGTCAGCTATGGCGTCCTGGGCGCGTTTGACGTCCTGCTTCATGGCCTCATTTTCAATGGTGAGAAATCCGCGCAGCAAAAGCAGATGTGATGCAGAATAAATAAGCAGGAGTCCAAGCGCAATCAGTATGCTCATGGTCGAAAAAGCTTTTATATTTTGTTTCATATGGTTACCCTCTTTGCTGCTCGTTATGTTTGTAAGGTTTTGTCCTGATGTGCTGTCAAGAGCGACCTGGAGAAACTACAATTGGTTTTTAAATAATTTCGGGTATCGGAAGAGGGTAACTTAAGCTGATTTTCAGTACTGTATTTTTATTATTTTTAAAACAATATATATTTACATAAAAACGTATGACCTGGGGATATTCTCATCTGACATTTATTTAAGGCTACCTCTAAAAATGTCATTCCCGTGAAAGTTTGTCCTCGAATGTTTTAGTCGGGGACGGGAATCTATAATCAATTGAAATTACTGGACTCCCGCTTTCGCGGGAGTGACAGATTAGGAATTATTAGAAGTTCTCTATAACGTAAAAAGCGTATAGATTTTTATCGAGTATTATTGTAGAAGAGAAAATGAAATACCGTTGTGCATCACAATGTACACACGTATAACAGGAGGGCACTATGTCAGTACAATTGATCAAAGGTGATTCATTAGAGTTCGGCACCTACGGCTTTGAGCACATCAACCTTCCCTCCGGCCGTCCGGAATACTGGGATACCATCAAGGTGGCGAAGATTGCCGATTCAAAAACTTTCTCCGAGCCGCGCTTCGGCGTAACCCTGGAGAAATCCCCGCCCGGTCCCCCCATCAAACACACATTTGATTATGATGAGTTAAGCTATATCGTTTCCGGCGGCCCGCTGCGTATTACGTATGAAGGTCAGGTCATGGAAGGCAATGCCGGCGATTTTTTTATATTCCCGAAGGGCTCGGAAATCATCGGCGAGGCGGTAAACGAGTTTGTCTATCTGACCGTGCATTTCCCGCCGCTTGACGTGCTCATCAAAGAGCGTGAAAAGAAATACGGGCTGAAAAAGTGACGTTCCCTCCCGGAGCATTAAGAAACGAAATGCGTCCGTTCAGCAATCTCTTTACAGAAAGGAGCGGCAATGGAGTGTAAATTAATCAAGGGTAACGAAATACAGTTTGGCACCTACGGATTTGAGCATATCGACCTTCCACCCGCGCGCCCGGATTATTGGGATACCAAAATGAAGGTGGCAAAGATCGCCGAATCAACGTCGTTAACCCAGGGCCGTTTCGGTGTGACCATGGAAAAAGCATCTCCCTGCGCTCCGTTTAAGCACAAGTTTGCCGCGTATGAAGAGGTGGTATACATTGTTGCCGGCGGGCTGCTCAGGATCGGTTACAAAGGCCAAATTTATGAAGCGTTTCCGGGGGATTTTCTCATCTCACCCATGGATGAAGAAATTACCTGGGAAGTGGTAAACGAGGTGACCTACATCACCTGCCACACACCGGCAATTGACATCATAATAAAAGACCGGGAGAAAAAGTTCGG
>JAPLIX010000133.1:0-1030 GCA_026388865.1 Pseudomonadota bacterium
TAGGCCTTGACCCGGCTGCCTACCTTGAAAAACGGCTGGCCTATTATAGAAAGTCTTTAGATAACCCAAAGGCGCTGAAGATTTTTAAGATCAAAACCAAAGAGATGCACGGAAGGAAAATGTCAACGCAGATCGGCAGCTGATAAATGAAATACAGAGCAGTTATTAAGAAATCTGGCGACTGGTGGATTGGTTGGCTAATTGATCTGCCCGGCGTTAATGCTCAGGAAAAAACAAGAAAAGAGCTATTAAAGTCATTAGCGATTGGTGCTCAGGATATGCTGGCTGCTGAAGTACCATTTGAACCAGGCTCACAAATGACAACGGTTGATGTGCCTGAGCCAGGATGGGGCAGCCAACCATCGGAAATTTAATACACTTAATTTGTTGCAGTCCAAAGACCCTTTAATATCTCAACAGTATTGTTAAGTATAATATTTTTCTGCTCCTCAATCCACGTTATTTCTTCATTGCTGACCAGCCCCTGCTGCCTGCATTCTTCCAGCTCGTCTTCATCAAGCACCCGCGTTTCACCGTCTGCGGGAATCCAGATATCAATAATCAGGTCAAGATACTGCACCGCAGTTTCCGTTATGAAGACATCCCTGCAGATGTGAAACAGGGTGCCGATGAGTGAGCTGTCAGGCCCATACATCCGCCACAGCACATAGCCCCGCTCCGCCCAGTAATGGGCAATGGTGGTTGAGCCCGGCGGGATAACAATGTCCTTTATCCTGCCCGGTTGTTCCGCGTGATAGGAGAGCACCAGATAGCCCGCCTCACGATGCAGAAGGCTGCAGCGGAAGCGCTGCGTCTCCTTGTTTTTGTGGACTTTTATTTCCTCAATCATTTGAATGAGTATTTCCGCATAAGAAATTCTTAAAAAGTCATTGCGGTGAGTTGCAACCCTGAGTATAGCGAAGGGGCAAGTGCGACAAACTTATTTTTTACAGCAATAATTATATTATTAAATCAAGAAGATTGACTCATAATAAATCATAATATAAGATTAAAATTAAAAAGGAAGGGA
>JAPLIX010000133.1:1036-1739 GCA_026388865.1 Pseudomonadota bacterium
GATTTACATGTGCATATTTCCGTGCCGCCAAAAGTTGTTGTCATTACAACCTATGAACCCGACCCGGCAGATTGGATTGCATGCAAGAGAAGGAGATAGTTATGGATAAATGTGTTTTTTGCGGCGGACAGGTTTCCAGACAGCAGGTAACTTTTTTATACGATGACGATGACAATTATTTTTTCGTCGAGCACGTGCCCGCTGAAGTTTGTACTAAATGCGGAGAAAAAACATACTCTCCCGAAGTCGCTGAAAAACTGACCCGCCTGGCTAAAAGGGGCCATCCCGCCCGAACCATCCAGGTGCCGGTGTTTAATTTTGGAGAAACATCTTTATAAATAATTTTGCATAAAGTGCAGAGAGTCTCCCATAAAAGAGGGGATGTCATGGCTTATCATTTTCCCAGACAGACAGATGTAGCAGCTTCTTATCCAGTACATAACGCAGTAAAAATTAAAGGGCTTACCATTTTCATGTGGTTCGCCCTTTTTTATTTTCTAACAACCAGTCATGTCTCTTTGTTGTTGAAAGGGGAGGACGTGAAAAATTATACTCATCACTCAGCACTTCTTTTACTCATCACTTTTATGTTTCTGTTACTGTTTCTGCCGGTTGTTTCCTTGGCAGCAGACGGAGTGATTCAACTGCCCAAAACCGGGCAGACCAAATGTTATGACACTTCAGGCGCTGAAATTTCCTGCGC
>JAPLIX010000212.1 GCA_026388865.1 Pseudomonadota bacterium
CTATCGGGATCGTTGCGGCGTACCCTGAAGTACGCCTCACTTCTGGAGGATTTCGGGAGCCTTGCATCTGTGCATTTTTGACCAGCCCAGGAAAAACAATTTTATCAATAACCTGCTAGGTACTATGAAAAAAAATGTGCCTGTCAAGTCCAGACTGTCTCAAGATGTGATGATTCTATCAGGGTGGTTAGGAATTTTAATAACCGTCTGGACCATCTGGTTTACTCAGATCGCTTACGCTGCCCCTGTAGAAAAAACTGTTCCCCGCAATCCGGATATTTTAAAAGGAGAAGTGCTTACGTTTGATATAAGCTTCTGGCTATTCAAAAATGCGGCCCATGCCCGGATGACTTTTAAGAAAGCCGGGGACACCTATATCGCAACAATGGAAGCGCAGACCAGCGGATTTATTGGTTTTATCAGCCGCAACTTGAAAGAGAGCATGACCAGCACTATGCGGTTTGATTCCCGGAGGGGATGTTTTCAGCCGTTGTCTTATCAGGAGGTGTTCACCCAAGGCGAGCGTACCAGGAAAAGAACCGTAACCTTCAGTCATGAAAAAAGAGTCCTCGCTGTCACCTATGAAGGCACCGGCGTTAAAAAGAGGACCATCACCAAAAAATTTTTCAAACCGGACTGCGATGACCTGCTGACCGCATTTTATAACGTGCGCCTGGGTTACTACGCAGACATGCATAAGGGCAACAGGTACCCGATCATCATTTATACTAAAGAACGATTTTCAACCATGCAGGTATCATTTCCTGACGACAGCAGAACACCTCCGAAAAACCCCTGCAATGGAACCCGCTACGTTGTTGTTTCCATGGATAAGGACCTTACTAATATCGCCAGCCGGCAGCTCAACGGATGGCTTTCACAAGACCTTGTTCCTTTGTGCGGCACTGTTGAAGATGCCTATCTGCTTGGCGATTTAAAGGTAATGCTGAGAGAGCGAATCATTTCAAGCGAGTAGACACTGCTCACGACTTTGTGTTCACAAGCACATGGTATCCCCATTCTGCCTCCGGTCTCTTCCCTTTACGGTCAGTACGGCTCTAAACAATACTTGGCCGATTGCCCCCGCACCCCCTTAAAACAAAAGTTATTTGCTGCCACCAGTAAAGGTTCCTTTACAAATTTGCACCAAGCCCTGAAGCATAAACGATGGGGGAGAACGGTGTCATGCAGCTTGCGCGTTCCTAATTTAAGCAATAACAGTCAGTTATCGCCGGGTTGGGGGCATCTAATTTATTTTTATTTTTTGGCAATAAAATTGCTTCTGTATACACGCGATATGATATGCGGTGCATTAGACTAATGGAGGATTAAATAAATGCAACACGAGATGATAAAAAACATTGAATACAATAAAATGTCGTCTAAAGACATTATTAAAAAAGACAATGGAAATGGAACAAAGATGTGCGGAACAAGGCCTGAAGGCGCGTTTGAATCATTATACGAAAATGCTCCCATAGGAATTTTTGTCATTAATCAAAAAAAAGAAATAGTAAACTTTAACAAAGAAGCGGTAAAAATATTTGGCTATAAACCTGAAGAGATTATCGGGAAACATCTGGTCACACTCATTCCGGACCGCTATCGCAATTTCCACTTCAAAGTTTTTGGTGCTGTGATGGGCAGCCCGGAGAGCAGTTCCAAGACCTATGAGTTCATAGGGTTGAAAAAAAACGGTGAAGAATTTTCTGCTGAATTCAGCTTTTGTCTCCCGCAGGACCATCATGAACCCGTTATGATAATCAGCGCCCGTGATATCAGTTCACGCAAAGGGCTTGAAATCGAGATGAAGGAACGGGCTGATGTCCTCCAGGAATATTTAAAGCTGCATAATCAGTGGCTTGTTGAAACCGAACAAAAATACAACTTTGATCTCAACACGGTAGCAGAGGAAATGCTCTGCCTGGACAAGAGCGCGGTCATCAATAAGCCGCTAATTCAGATCATGCCGGAGCATGAGTGGGAAAAGAGTGAAGAGCTTATAAAAAAGATTTTTAAAGATGTGCTGCAGTTCAATGCAGATAAGGTAATGGAAGGTTTTATTGTCAACAGCCAGGGCCGGGAGATTCCCAGCGAATTTTGTTTCAGAAAAATAGAGAAAGGGGCAGAGCGGCAGATCGTGTGCATGGTACGGGATATATCGATTATGAAGCAGATCGAAGATCAGCTCATTAAATCACAGAAATTTGAAGGGCTCGGGGTGCTCATAGGGGGCATGGTGCACAACTTCAAGAATATAATGACCAGCATTATGGGATATGTTTCTCTTATGAGACCCATGCTGACACAGGATGAGAAACTCTGCAGATATTTAAATATTGTTGAGACCTCCTGTACCCGGGCTTCTGATCTGTCCAGGGAAGTGTTAGCGGTCGGCAAAAAGCAGGATACCGTCAAAAAAATTATTAATATCAACAGCTTGATAGAGAGAAGCACGGTACTGTTTGAAGACTGTATCGATAAACGGTTTGCCGTGGATAAGGAGCTTGACCCTGCCCTGAGCCGCGCCGAGTGTAATGAAAGCCAGGTGGAGCAGGTATTGCTCAATCTTCTGCTCAATTCACGGGATGCGATGCCCGATGGCGGAGAAATTTTTGTCCGGACGCAGAACATCTATCTGAACCATGAAGCGTGTAAACATTACCACAATGTCACCGGTGGAAATTTTATCGAAATATTAGTAAAAGACAGCGGCAGCGGCATGTCGCAGGAAATTCAGAAAAAAATGTTTGACCCGTTTTATACCACTAAGGAAGAAGGACGGGGTACCGGGCTGGGGCTCTCGACCGTAGAGCGGATTGTGAAAAATCATCGTGGTTTTGTAGAAGTATTCAGCAGAGAGGGGCAGGGAACAACGTTTAAAATATATGTACCCGGCTATGAGGCCGCTGCAACTAATGCCAGGGCCAACCGGCTACATCCGGTTATGAAAAAAGGCTCGGAAACCATTCTGGCCGTTGATGACGAAAACAAGATTATCCGCTTGATCTCTGAATCCATGGGAGCACTTGGCTACAACATTATATCCGCATCAGACGGAAAGGAAGCGGTCAAGCTGTTTGCGCAAAACAAGTCAGACATTGATCTGGTGATACTTGATCTCATGATGCCGTCCATGAACGGCTACGAAGCATTTAAGGAAATTAAAGCCATAGACCCTGCTACCAAGATTATCCTGTGCACCGGATATGTGGCTGATGAGAATGTCCAGGAGATGCTGAATAATGGCGTCAAAGGGCTTCTCAAGAAGCCGTACCGGATAGAAGACCTCTCCCGTGCAGTCCGGCTGGTGCTGGACGAGCAGGCTGCCGCCACGCCCTATTACCAGCAATAGGGCGTCTTCAGGAAATTCCATCCGGTATCTGTCGCTTTAAGCATAAAGTTATTGACATTAGCCCAGGTATCCGCTACTTTTTAACCACCTATATGATACGGTGCATTCCAGAGGGTAACCAGCAGGTTATCCTCTCTGTTTTTTATATGCGCCGATCATTACCCGGCAGTGCAATTTATTTCAAAAGATGCAATGGAACCACTGAGGGCATGGAGCAATACTCCGTGGTCTCCAAAAGAATTACCGGCGAAGCTGAAACATGGGAATATTTTTATCTCCGGTATTCCTGTAAGCTCCAAAGGTAGTGTTGTTATGGTTGGTTTGCGCTGCATTATTTTAGCTAAGAGAGTGTATAAACAAGAATAATAAGATAGAGGCCACAGAGGTGAAACAACTGAAATCAACTAAAGCTATTGGAGATACGATAGTTCTCGGTGATCTCTGTGGTTCAGTTTTGAAGACACCCATTTTTTTACAGGGAGGCTGACAGAGCGTCTATGGATAAAGTTCCTATGACCAGGCAAGGGTATGAGGCCCTCTTGGAAAAACTCAGAAAGTGTAAGGCAATTGACCGGCAGCAGATTATCAAGGAG
>JAPLIX010000510.1 GCA_026388865.1 Pseudomonadota bacterium
CGGCGGTGTCAAACACCTGCCGGACGGCACGGACCGTGTAGAAATAGGTCTGGTCGTAGGTATCCGGGGTATCCTGATACGCTGGTTCTGTGAGCAATTCAGCGTTCAGGGGAAATCCTTCATCGGTTCCCTTCTGCAGGGTGCGATAGATATTAAAGCCCACCTTTTCCTCAAGCGGCTTCCCGCCGGCAACGGTTGCGGGCTGTTTCCATGCCAACAGGAGCGTGCGCCCTTGCCGATCACAGCGCAGGTCTGATGGCGGAGATGGAGGCGCGTCCCAGAATACGGTCACGGTTTCTGACGAAGCCCCCAGCCTATTCCGCTCATTGAGACACTGAATTTTATAGGAATAGACGTGGTCCGTTTTGACCGAGTTGTCAATATAGGAAAACATGTCCCGCTCAGGGACTTTCCCCCGCGGACCTTTATAGGCATATTCGAAAAAGAAGCGGAAGTTTTTCGGGCACTTTTTACAGCGGTCAGCCGCGGCCACTTCCTCACGGTATATTTTAAAGCTTTCCAGGTCAAGAAGCGGCGTTTTGTCGGTATTTTTTGTGGGCGGTTTCCACGCGAGAATGATTCCGCCTGACCGGGCAAACGCCCTGAAATTTTTAACAGACTCCGGACCAATCGCGTGCGGAACCGAAGGGTCATCTTTTTTTCCGCATGCAAGCAGCGCGAAACAACAGAAAATAATAACTGAGGCCCGCTGCAAAAGCAGCCGGTGCCTATGAAAGCGAAAAATACTCAGGTACTCCGCCATATACGCCTACCCCCTGTGCCATGAAGGTGCCGCGGTTGCAATGAAGCGCCGCTGTTTTTTCAGCTCTGCGCGGGCTGTTTTAATTGCTATTTTGACGGTCTGCCGCGCTGTGCCGCCGATGGCCGCGCGGCTGTTGATGGAGTGCTCTACGGTCACAAACGAGAGCGCATCTGCAGCTATGGTAGAGCTGAATTTCCGCAGCTCAGCAAGCGTGAGATCCTCCAGGGTTTTTCCGCTGCTGATACAGGAGGCGACTATCCGGCCGGTAATTTCATGGGCGTCCCGGAACGGGATGCCGTGCGCTGCCAGGTAATCAGCCAGGTCGGTTGCGGTAGTAAATCCCTGATGAGCAGCCTTTTCCATCTGCTGCTCGTTGATCTTCACCTTTGGCAGCAGAGCGGTAAAAACGGCAAGGCAGCCTTTCAGTGTTTCCACCGTGTCGAACAGTGCTTCCTTGTCCTCCTGCAAATCGCGGTTGTAGGAAAGAGGCAAAGCTTTCATGATGGTGAGGAGCGCCATGAGGTTCCCATATACCCGGCCGGTTTTCCCCCGGATGAGCTCTGCCACGTCAGGGTTCTTTTTCTGCGGCATGATGCTTGAGCCGGTGCAGAATGAATCGGGAAGCTCAACGAACTGAAACTCGGGCGATGACCAGATGATGAGCTCTTCGCTAAAGCGGCTGAGGTGCATCATGGCAACTGCGCCGGCACTGCAGAACTCGATGAGCGTATCCCGGTCGCTCACTGAATCGATACTGTTTGCCGTTACGCGCGGGTAGCCCAGAAGCTGCGCAACATATTCCCGGTCAATGGGATAGGGAGTTCCGGCAAGCGCTGCCGCGCCCAGGGGCATGCGGTTAACGCGCGCAAAGCATGACTCCATGCGCTCCCGGTCCCGGGTAAACATCTCGTAATAGGCCATCAGATGATGGGAAAAAAGCACCGGCTGGGCGTGCTGCAAATGAGTAAACCCGGGCATAGAGACGGCGATATGTTTTTCTGCCATGGAAAGAAGCGTCTCCTGCAGACGGTCAAGCAGGCGGATGGCATCAATAACCGCATCCCGCAGGTACAGGCTTACGTCAAGTGCCACCTGGTCATTACGGCTGCGCGCCGTGTGGAGCTTGCCGCCGGTCGGGCCGATTTTTTGTATCAGGCGGCTTTCAATGTGCATGTGGACATCTTCAAGACGCGCGGTAAAGGCAAGTTTCCCCTGCTCGATTTCCTGCTCTATTTCTTTAAGGCCGGCAATGATTCCGGCTGCTTCAGCGGGCGCAATGATTTTCTGCTTTTTGAGCATGCGGCAGTGGGCAATGCTGCCCCTGATGTCGTACTGGTAGAGCATCCGGTCGAACTGGATAGAAGCGGTGAAGCTCTCAACGAGAGCGTCGGTTGCTTCCTTAAAGCGTCCTGACCAGGGCTTTTTAGTTCCCATGCAGTTTCCTCTTCATTACATTGAACTATACTATTTGAAAATTCTAAATTCAAAGCACGAAATCCTGAATAACTGTAACGCAGCAAATTTCACTAGTAAGATGTTACCGCTGTCGCGCCGGTTTCCAAATTTGATATTCCGGTTTTGTGCTTGTTTCGGATTTAGGTTTTAGTATTTATGATTTTTAGAATATATTACTTTTTATCTTCCTTTGCCATAGCCTGTATCCGCAGCCGCAGCGCATTCAGCCGGATAAAGCCGGTGGCATCTGCCTGCTGATAGACGCTGTCCTCCTCAAAGGTGGCAAAGTCCGGCCGGTAGAGGCTGTGGGGGGATTTCCTGCCCACCACGATACAGTTGCCTTTATAGAGTTTCAAGCGAACGCTGCCGGTCACATTGTGCTGTGTTGCGTCAACGGTTCCCTGCAGCACTTCGCGTTCGGGTGCGAACCAGTAACCGTAATACACCAGCTCCGCGTACCGGGTAACCAGGCTGTCTTTGAAGTGCATCACTTCGCGGTCCATGGTGATTGACTCCATGGCGCGGTGGGCACTGTGCAGGATCGTTCCCCCCGGCGTTTCATAGACACCGCGCGATTTCATGCCCACATAGCGATTTTCCACGATGTCAATCCTGCCGATCCCGTTCGCTCCTCCGAGCCGGTTGAGATTATCGAGCAGTGTTGCCGGGCTCATTTCTTTCCCGTCCAGGGAGACCGGATCACCGTTTACGTAGCCGATTTCAATATAGGTCGGCTTGTCCGGGGCTTTCTCCGGAGAGACGCTGAGGAGAAACATATCCTCCTTCGGCTCGCTCCAGGGGTCCTCAAGGATGCCGCCCTCAAAGCTTATATGAAACAGGTTCCGGTCGCTGCTGTAAGGCTTTTCCTGGGACACCGGCACCGGGATGCCGTGTTTTTTGGCATAATCAATGAGCGCGTTGCGTGAGTTGAAGTCCCAGATTCTCCACGGCGCAATAATCTTTATGTGCGGTGACAGGGCAAGGTAGGTGAGCTCAAAGCGCACCTGGTCATTACCCTTGCCGGTTGAGCCATGGGAGACGGCATCAGCGCCTTCCTGGCGTGCAATCTCGATCTGCCTTTTGGCAATCAGGGGCCGGGCAATAGAGGTGCCCAGCATGTAGGTCCCCTCATAAATGGCATTTGCCCTGAGCATGGGGAATATGTAATCCTTTACAAACTCCTCCCGCAGGTCTTCGATATAGATTTTGCTGGCACCGGTTTTAAGCGCCTTCTCATTAAGCCCCTGCAGTTCCTGGCCCTGGCCGAGGTCGGCGGCAAAGGCGATGACTTCACATCCGTAAGTTTCAATGAGCCATTTCAGAATAATAGATGTATCCAGCCCGCCGGAATAGGCGAGTACCACTTTCTTAATGCCACTGTCTTTCACGTTGCAACCTCCTTTGGTAGCTATCAGCAGTCAGCGGTCAGCTTTCAGCAAAAAATAAATTAGGCTGACGGCTGTCAGCTTATCAGCTCATAAGCAGTTCCAGTATTGCCTTCTGTATATGCAGACGGTTTTCAGCCTGGTCAAAAATAGCCGAATGCTCGCCGTCCATCACCTCGTCGGTTATCTCTTCTCCCCGGTGTGCCGGCAGGCAGTGCATGACTATGACATCCCTGGCCGCAGCTTCCACCAGCCGCGTGTTTACCTGAAAGTTTTGAAACGCCTTGATCCGCTCGCGATACTCTTTTTCCTGTCCCATGCTGACCCAGGTGTCAGTGCTGATGACATGGGCATCCTTTACTGCCTCGAACGGATCGTGGAGCAGCGTAATCTTTGATACTGCCTCACGCTGCGCCATTTCCAGAACAGAAGCAGCAGGGCTGTGGGTCTTGGGACACGCCACCGTCAAATCAAACTGCAGCCTGAGGGCGGCATGGATCCAGGAATGGGCGATATTATTGCCGTCCCCGATATAGGCTACTTTCAATCCCTTTAAGCTTTTCCTCTTTTCCCGTATGGTGAGAATATCTGCCAGTATCTGGCAGGGGTGGCAGAGGTCAGTGAGACCGTTTATAACCGGGACCGTGGCATTCCGGGCAAACTCTTCGATGGTTGCCTGGGAAAAGGTGCGGATCATGATGCCGTCCATATACCGTGACAGCGTGCGGGCGGTATCGGCAACCGATTCGCCGCGGCCAAGCTGGGTATCGATCCAGCGCATATAGAGCGCGAGGCCCCCCAGCTGAAACATCCCGACCTCAAAGGAGACGCGGGTGCGAGTGGATGGCTTCTCAAAGATCATGCCCAGGGTTTTTCCCTTGAGCGGATGATAGAGCTCGCCCTTTTTCTGCTTCTTTTTCAGTTCCAGGGCCCTGGTTAAGAATTCCTCCAGCTCTTCTTTTTTCAGATCATAGAGGCTTAAAAGGTCTTTTTTAGGTTTCATGGGTAACTCGCTTACGGTGAATCCACCGCTGCCCCCGTTATGCAGGGGAAGGCTTACGGGATTTACAGTTTTGTAAAAATACTTTCCAGCACGCTGAGGCAGTGGTCAATTTCTCTTCTGCTAATGATCAGCGGCGGCACAAAGCGCAGGATTTTGTCCATGGTGCAGTTGATGATGATGCCCTGGCGGAGACACTGTCTGACGATCTCCCTGCCGTCTCTGTTCAGCTCCATGCCGATGATGAGGCCTTTGCCCCGCACCTCCCTGATGATGGCGGGGTAGCGCTTCTTCAGCGCCATGAGCCCGTTCATAAAATAGCTGCCCATCATCCGGCAATTGTTCAGAACATCGCCCTGCAGCAGGGTCTTCATCACTGCTGCGCCTGCAGCCATGGCAACCGGGTTGCCGCCAAAGGTTGAAGCGTGGGTGCCGGGGGTAAAGCTCTCGGCAATATGTTTTCGTGCCAGCATGGCTCCGGCCGGAAGTCCCCCGGCAAGCGCTTTTGCCAGTGTCATAATGTCCGGCTTGACCCGGTAGTGCTCATGGGCAAAGAGTTTTCCGGTTCTGCCCATGCCCACCTGCACCTCATCAAAAATGAGCAGCAGCCCGTGCTCGTCGCACAATTGCCTGACCTTTTTCAAATAGGAAGCGTCAGGGATGTTGACCCCGCCTTCTCCCTGAATCGGCTCAAGCAGTATGGCGCACGTATGCGGCGTGACAGCTCGTTTCAGGGCTGCTATATCATTGAACGGTACATAGCGAAATCCCGGCAGCAGGGGCTCAAAGCCCTTATGGAATTTTTTCTGCGCGGTTGCTGAAAGCGTGGCGAAGGTCCGGCCATGAAAAGAATCGTGCATGGTGATGACTTCAAAGCGTTTTTTATGCCCGCGGTCCTGAGAATATTTGCGCGCCAGCTTCAGTGCTGATTCATTGGCTTCTGCGCCGCTGTTGCAGAAGAACACCCGGTCGGCAAAGGAGTGCCTGGTCAGAAGCTCAGAAAGCGCTGCCTGGGGTTCGGTATAGAAAAAATTTGATACATGGATCAGCCTGCCCAGCTGCGCTTGAGCAGCCCGTACCACCGCCGGGTGGCAGTGCCCGAGGTTGCATACGGCAATTCCGGAGAGAAAATCAAGATACTCGTTGCCCTGCGCATCCCAGAGTTTTGAGCCTTTTCCCTTAACCAGCACTACCGGATACCTGCTGTAGGTCTGGAAAATATTCTGGTCAGTAATCGCTACCGTATTTTTCATAGCACCATCTTGAAAGGTATATTGTTACGCAAGCCCTTTATTTCTTCACCAGCTGTGTGCCGATGCCGCCATCAGTAAAAAGCTCCAGCAGCATTGCGTGCCGGACCCGGCCGTCAATTATATGCGCCTTTGCCACGCCCTTCTGAAGCGCGGAGAGGCAGCAGTTGACCTTGGGTATCATCCCGCCGCTGATCGCGCCTGAGCGCAGCATGCTGCGCGCCTGTTTTGCATCAAGCGAGGAAACCAGTTTCCCCCTGCCGTCTTTTACCCCCACCACATCAGTGAGCAGGATGAGCTTTTCAGCCTTGAGGGAGGCGGCGATCTCTCCTGCCACCAGGTCGGCATTGATATTGTAGGTACGGCCGTCAGTCCCGACACCCACCGGTGCAATGACCGGAATAAACTGGCTCCGGTCGAGGGTATCGATAACCTGAGGGTCAATAGCGGCAACTTCGCCAACCATGCCCAGGTCAACCGAGGCCTTGCTGCTCCCGGCTTTGCCCGGAAGATGAAGTTTTTTTGCCATTATAAGATTTCCGTCTTTACCGCTTAAGCCCACGGCCTTGCCGCCGTTCTGATTGATGAGGCTTACAAGCTCCTTGTTGATTTTACCCACCAGCACCATTTCCACCACGTCCATGGTTTCTTGGTCAGTGACCCGCATGCCGCCGACAAACCGCGACTCTTTCCCTATTTTGTTCAGCAGCGACCCGATCTGCGGGCCGCCGCCGTGAACCACAACCGGCCGCATGCCGATGTAGATCAAGAGCGTTATGTCCATGGCAAAGCTGTGTTTCAGCTCCTCATCTATCATGGCATGGCCGCCAAATTTTACCACCATCGTCTTCTGATAGAATGACCTGATGTAGGGCAGGGCCTCCATTAGCACGGTTGCTTTATCCTGGGGATGAGACATAACAGTTCCTCTTGAAAATCCGAAATCCTAATTTCTAAATCCTAAACTAAAAAAGTTTAGTATTTCGTGCTTCGTGCTTAGAATTTTATTTTACAGTATATATCTGCTCAGGTCCTCGTCCTTCAGCAGGGGTTCCATTTTCTGCGTCACATAGGCAGCGTCAATGACAATTTTCTTTCCCGTCATCTCAGGCGCATCAAAGGAGTAGTCCTCAAGCAGCTTTTCCATTATGGTGTGAAGCCGGCGCGCGCCGATATTTTCTGTCCGCTCATTGACCGTCGTTGCGATTTCGGCAATCCTCTCGATCGCATCCGGTTTGAACACCAGTGCAATGCCCTCGGTTTCCATGAGTGCAACATACTGCTTGAGCAGTGCATTCTGCGGCTCGGTAAGGATCCTGATAAAATCCTCCCGGGAGAGGGAGTTAAGCTCAACCCTGATGGGAAAGCGGCCCTGCAGTTCAGGGATCAGGTCAGAGGGCTTGGATACATAAAAGGCACCGGATGCAATAAACAGGATGTGGTCTGTTTTTACCATGCCGTACTTTGTGGTTACGGTTGAGCCCTCGACAATCGGCAGCAGGTCCCGCTGTACACCTTCCCGCGAAACATCCGGCCCCTGGGCGTGCTCGCGGCCGGCAATCTTGTCAATCTCATCAAGGAAGATGATGCCTGATTGCTCGACGCGCTCTATTGCCTGTCTGGTGACCAGATCCATATCCACGAGCTTCTGCGCTTCTTCCCGGGTGATGAGCTCAAGAGCCTCCGGTACTTTGACCTTTTTCTTGCGCGTCTTTTTGGGGAACATATTGCCGAACATATCCTTGATGTTAATATCCATCTCCTCCATGCCGGAGGCGGAAAAAATTTCAACCACCGGGAGGTTCTGCTGCGTCGTCTCCAGCTCAACTTCCCGTCCATCAAGCTTTCCTGCCCGAAGCATTTTTCGCAGCTTTTCACGTGTTGAGGGGGGCTGCTGGGTATCCGCCTGGTCATGACCGGCTTCTGCGCTGAGAGAAGGCTGCTCTTCCAGCGGCGGCGCCTTCTTCGGTGCGGGGGGCAGCAGAATGTCCAGAATGCGTTCCTCTGCAATCTCCCGCGCTTTTGCCTGCACTTTCTCCGCCTCTTCAGACTTAACCTGATTCACCGCCAGCTCGGTGAGATCGCGGATCATCGAC
The DNA here is from genome assembly GCA_026388865.1 of Pseudomonadota bacterium. Lineage (GTDB taxonomy): Bacteria > Desulfobacterota > WTBG01 > CAIYCZ01 > CAIYCZ01 > JAPLIX01. The sequence continues at coordinate 7,950 of JAPLIX010000510.1, forward strand.
TCAACATCGCGCCCTACGTAGCCGACCTCGGTAAATTTGGATGCCTCGATTTTGAGGAACGGCGATTGGGCAAGTTTTGCCAGTCTGCGGGCAATTTCTGTTTTACCGACACCGGTCGGGCCCATCATGATGATATTCTTCGGCGCTATTTCATCGCGCAACTCTTCCGGCACCTGCTGCCGCCGCCACCGGTTTCTCAGCGCAATGGCAACTGCCCTTTTGGCATTGCGCTGGCCGATGATGAACTTATCAAGCTCGGTAACAGTTTCCCGCGGACTCAGTGGTTTCATTATAGAGATGACAGACAGTTTAAAATATTGTCTGATATCTTGAAGTCTGACCTCTGTCAGTCTGTCCTCTGACCGTCTGCCTCACAGCTCATCCACCGTTATTTCTTTATTAGTATATATACAAATATCAGAGGCAATCTTCATTGCTTCTTCAGC
>JAPLIX010000115.1 GCA_026388865.1 Pseudomonadota bacterium
CATTTAAACTCCAGACCCACGGTATCATGGAGGGGATCTCCTGTTCGAGGAGCCGTATGCCAAGGGGCAGGGTCATTCCCATCAAGATTCCCAACGGCAGGACGACTATGATGGAAATGAGGATCCGGATAGCTGTTGACATGCCCAAACATGCATCAAACAAGACGGGCAATCCATAGATAGTGATGATCAACAGAGCGCAGATGATACATATAACACTACGCAGAGCGGAAGGGCCTGCCTTTTCAGAAATCCTTCCTGACAGCATGCTCCCGACCCCAGAGGAAATGAGTAAAGCAGCAAGGATTACGGAAATTGAATAGAGGGGCTGCCCTAACAGCAGGATAAACTTCTGTATCAATGGGATTTCTACAAGCATAAATCCGAGCCCGAGGCAGGAAAAATAGAAAAGGTAGTAACCGCGCAGCGGGGCAGGTCCGTGCGGTGAAACCTTTTTTCTGAACCACAGCAAAGGAAGAAAAATGCTTATTATGATCATGAGAAAAGTGATCAGAAAGAGCGACTTAAACATGAATACCGGATACGTAAAGTGGGTGTGGATGGAGGGAAGCTTCCAGAGGTAATGTATTGGCTTGAGAAAGTTGAAAAAGAAGGGGTTGTTGTCGGTGGTGGGGTCTACGCGCAAAGGGTAATCCCTTAAGAATGCCTCTCGATCCGCTGAAAACAGATAATCATCCAAGACATTATTCAGCCTTTTTTCAGGATGGTGAAGCCACTCGAGGTCCATTCTCGCGCGCACCGCATCAATTGATTGAATTTCTTGGTGCAGGAAGGGGCTTTTTTTCATAAGGAGCAATACCTGAAGCCATACTCCTGGCCGATATTTTTCACCGATGACTACAACGTGTTGCTCAGGGTGCTGCATCCCTAACTCTTCTAAACATCTCACCATGCTGGATAACACGCGAAAATCTTCCAAAAAGTAGTTCTTCTGCAGCGCCCTCCACCGGGTGACCCATACGACCCCCTGGTCTTTTAAATGCGCATGGTAATCTTTGAAAGCTTCCACGGTATAAAGCGTATTCTCTGAAAACGTGTAGGCACCGGCTGCGCTGGCGGATCCGCTGTCCACATTGCCCAAGTGGATGCAGTCATACTTTTCCCCCGTATGACGGATAAAGCTTCGCCCCTCATCTATGTGCAGAGTTATCCCGGCGCGACTGAAAAGGTTGCCATTGAACTCTCGCAGAACATCAGTATTCAATTTGGCGATAACAGGGTTTATCTCAACCGCGGTAACCCTTTTAATCCCGTTCACATAGGAATTCAGGACATCTTGTCCGCCACCGATACCAATAATCAGAACATCTGCATCAGGGTTCACAATTTGATAATAAAAGGACTTAATATGGGAGTTCAAAAAGCCTGCTTTTTTCCTGTCCCCGTCAAAAGCAATCATGGTAGAGCAGGCGGAAGAGTCATAATCAATAAGAAGGGTCTTCTGACCACCCACCTCCTTATCTGGGGTAACGGTAACCCGGTTAATCGGATTCCATTTTTCGAAAATTATTTCAGTTTGCGGCTTGCCCAGGACATACTTAATTTTCAGAAATCTGTAGACATAGGCGTTACATACAAAAAAGATGAGGGCCAATGAGAAGAGCGCAGCACTCGCCTTTTTCAAGACGCCCCGAGAGCTTGCCATCATAGACAAAGAGAAGGAGGATTACAAAAATACAGCCCAAACCAGCCCCGACCAGATCATAACAGTATAAAACAGCAACATTTTTTGAGTAATGCTTAAGCGCAAGGGTAATGGTGAAACCGGAAAACAGGTAAGGGAGGAATATGAAAAACAATATGCGGATTAGCACCAGAAAAGTGGAAAAAGATGGATTGAGCGCAGAGTCAACCTGCAAATAAATAACTATAGCCAAAACCATACTTACTGAGAACAGCGCAGAAAAGAGGGTAAGGTGATCGGCGCATTTTTCCTTTGAAAAGAATCCGGGGAATAAGAAGACACTTAACCCGCTGCACCCGAACCCCAGCATGGCCAGGGAGATTGAAATAAAAACAAAATGATAATACATGGTGGCGGAGAAAATTCTCGTCAAGAGGATTTCCCATATGAGCGTTGTCAAAGCAATAAAGAAAATTCCCCAGTAAACACCTTTTTTATTCATAGGATTTCCGCTAAAGAGTGTTTGTTTCATGTTCTCACACTGATAGCGCGACGGAGACGAAGAGCAGAATAAAGGCCTTGATCATTTGTCGTTTCATGGTCACCTCGTTGAGTTCTCCTTTAGACGGACATGTGGTAACGGAACAGGGATGGAAATAGATACTATACGTGGTTAGCAGCCTGTTAGAGCTAAGAAAAGTAATCCAACACTTTCCCCAGGCACAGGACTGTCATGGAAAAAAAGTACTTTATTCAAAGCCTGCTGTCAAAGGAAAAGAGGTTGCGGCAGGCATTTATGTTCACCGCCTGTCCTGGGAGAAATAAACAGGGTCACTCGTAAGCGAATTCATTGTGCAAACGCAGGGCGCAGGGCTTGCACTGCTTCATCAAGCGGGGTCTGATGCAAGAGCCCAGCAGGTGGCGATATGACCCACGCATCAATGAGGTAAAAAACTGCAATAAGAAAAGAGGCAGGGCCAAGTGATGGCCGCTGCCTCTTTTTGAGAGCTTACGATACTATAAATCCTTCCCAGGTAACCTCACCAGCACGAAGGTTAGTATCTGTTACCGTGCAACGGATACTATAGGTGCCTGCATCAGCTGCGCCGGGCGACCAGTCCCAGGTGGCACTGTTCTGGCCGGCTGCCTGCCAATCCGTTGTTCCCTGTTTTTGTATTGACCATTGATATGTGTAGCCCGGTTTGCCGCCGGCCGCATTCGCCTCCCACGTGACGCTTTCACCGGCCTTTACGCTGGTCTTAACATCCGTATTGGTGATATACACCATTGGATTGATGGCCGCGTTGAGCACGTGTTTAGCGAGCATTTTACCAAAGAGAGGGTCATCATCTGTGGTTGCAAACACGTCCCAGGTGCCGGTGTACTGGTTCTGCACGGGCTTGTTCGGGTCCGGCGCACCCAGGGCCGGGTCATAGCCCAGGTGGCCGTAGGCGCTGTTGTCAAAGACAAGCGACGGGTCAAGGTCGCTCAGGGCTTTGTTGAGGGGAACCTGGCGCGGCGGCGGGTAGGCAGTGTAACCATCGCCGCATCCGCCCATCGTAAAGCAGCACTTTTCTCCGCCGCAGTCAGTATTTGCCCAGTTGCCCCAATACTCAGAAAAAGGATGCCCCACATTCGGATAGCGGTCAAAGTCACCCGTATCATATTTTGACCACGTCTTTACCCCGATCTCTTTGGAAATCTGGTTATAGACTTCCAGAACCAGCACGGAATATGTTACATAGTTTGTAAAATCAACCACGATGTGTTTGACGCCGCGGCTCTTCAGGTATTCAAGCGCGTCCCAGTAGCGGTAGCCCCATTCATCGCCCGGCATATCCTTGTCGCCTTCAAGAAGGTAAGAGTGCGCAAGATTTTCCCCTCGCATATCCCGGTTAATTTCATTCAGGCCGTTTTCAGGGTTAAGCTGCTTGACACCGCCGAATCCACCCACAATGTTCTGCGGGTCAATACCGGGATGGCGATTGAGAAGCTCCGCCTTGATATTTTTCTGCAGCGTGACAACATCATCTATCTTCGGGTCAAAAAATTTCCGGTTCGGATCAAAAAGCCCGTGGCTGAACAGGAGCACGCCGGTTTCAGCGTCAGAGACGTTCTTCGACATCCGGGCCTCAATGCCCTTCACATGAAACAGGGCAAGCTCAGGATCGGCGGCAACCGGGTTAGGGCTTCCCTGGACGATGGCGTGACGGTCCTTTTTAGGCGGGCCGAGAGTAGAAGTCCATCCCGCATCTTCAGGGAAAGAGCGCTCCATCAAGTTGCTGTAGTCATTTACCCAGATGAGCGGCACTGACGTGCCGTTTTCCTCGTTCCACTTATTGATAACAAGCTTAGCGGTCTGGATGACATCATAGGTCTTGTAAAATCTCAGACCTCCTACGGTCATATCGATAGCGATAATTCGCGATACCCCCTTTTTCAGGAGCTTTTCCACCGGGCCTTCAACGTTATAGCGTTCCGGATCACAGCCTTCCCATGGGCCGCCCTTGTCACCCTCACCGCAATAGTTGACATGGGCGCCGTTTCCCGGAGCGTTATATATGAACCGGGGATACGGCAGGTGGTCTATATGGTCAGCCGCAAGCCAGCTGGTAAAGTCGACTTCAAATTTTATGCCGTAGGGATTAGTATCCAGTGCGGTCTTCATATCTGCCATCTGCTTCTCAGACAGCGATTGAAAAGGATCGACGCCCCCAATCCGTGTATAGGTGAAGTCATACTTTCTCATAAACCGGACTGCAAATTCCGTGGTTTCCGGGTTCAATACCGTAGGCCACATTGCAGGGTCCTTTATAACAAATTTGTAGACGGCATGGTTCTGATCATACGCAAACATCTGCACTGACGCATCCCACATATATTGAGGTTTGTTGGTGTCCATTCCTCCATGCAGCACATAGAGCACGCCGACAGTGTCCGTTTTCGTGCATGAAGATAGTGCCAGGCACGCGGCCACGGCCAGAACAAGAATGAGGGGTAGGGTGATTTTTCTGCGCTCCATACATTCTCCTTTCATACAGTGGTTAACAAAGCTGGTTATTACCCATACCATTGCATGGGCTGTTTTTTACCCTTGGCAGAGGATGTTTCCGGTTCAGGCTGAAAAGGTTTTTTAGTGTTTTGGGAATTAATTGTTTGTCTGTATATATCTTCAGTGGGTAATCAGCTTTCCCGCACAAGAGGTTGCATGGAGGATGGTCTGAGGAAGAGAATCCAGTCGAGCAGTGCAGGTTATGCATGAAATACAGAAAAGCGCCAGTCAGCCCGGTTTGGCTGAATGACGCCGGTCAGAATACTTGTAATTTGAAGGAGCCCAATAATTTTGACATTAATCAACTACCCTCTGGTTGCTCCAGACATAACATGACCAGTATCTACAGAGCAAGTAAATTATAGTTAATTTTAATAGCCGTATGAAAATGTCAGTAGAATAACCTGTGGTAAAAGGCAGAGGGGTACATAGGGGTAAACCTTCACGGGTCTTTGCCCAATGAGGACGCGGCATTATTCTATGGAAGGGATGTCATTCCCGTGAAAGCTTGTCCTTGAATTTTTTAGTCGGGGACGGGAATCTACAATAATCAATGAAAATATTCCCGGATTCCCTATTCCGAGAGAATGCTACTATGATGCGATATGAATTATTTTTCACCCATTGCAGGAGTTAAATGCATATGTTATAATCACTAATCATAATGTTTCGTATCAGCTATCAGCAAGATATCTCACAGTACGTTTTTGGAATTACTTATTCCGGGGCAGAGGCTTCAATCAATGAAGGGAGGTGAAAAAAGTCACTGTCCAGACAATTGTGATGTATGGAGAAAAGCTTCGAACCCGTCAACAAAAAACTGCATAAGCAGCAAAGCAGCTGCAGGAGGTAACGAAATGAAAAGAAAGACTTTAGCCCTCTATGTCATCACTCTTTTTCTTGCCATAGCACTATGCGTACCTTCTTTCTCGTTTGCGCAGAGCACAACGCCGGGACAAAATCATCCGCAGTGTCCCATGATAAAATTCATCTACAAATTTTTTAACATAACGGCAGAGCAGCAGGCAGCGCTGGAAAAAGTGCAGCAGGATACCCACGCGGCCATAAAGCCGTATTTTGAGCAGATCAAACCGCTGAGTGATCAGTTGCCGGCAACGCTTCTGGCCGCGAACATCGATACTGCCAAGGCGGCAGAGCTGTTCAAGGGCATAACTGACATTGAGACTCAGATACTCCCCATCGAAGCCAATGCCCAGGTACAGGCGGCCCAGATTCTTACCCCCGCACAGCGGGCGGATATCGAGGGGGTGTTGACCGATGTTACCAGTTTTATTAAATACATAATGGCATATCCGGGCCTTGATGATCTGCGCAATAAATATGAAAAGCGCATACAGAAGGCCATGATCGACTCAAAGCTCGCGTTCCTGAACCTGACCGAGGAACAGAAAACAGCATTAATTGCCCTGCAGGATAAAACCCGCGATGCCATGAAGCCGGTTGCCGAGCAGATGGGCGCGCTGCATAAGGATTTTGCTGCGGCACTGCTCGCTGCAACGGTTGACACGGAAGCGGCAGCAACTCTCATCAGCCAGATGGTTGAACCGGCAATACAGATGGCAGATATCAAGTTCAATACCGAGCTGGAAGCCGCACAGATTCTTACTCCTGAACAGCGGCAGATCATACTGGATAAGATAAACGAACACAAAAACCGCTTTAAGCAGCCGGGCAAGTAAAAAAGAACCAGGCATACAAAAGGGGGCGGTGCAGCCACAGTGCTACCGCTCCCTTTTTGTTGACCGGTATCTAAAATCTATACATTATATTCCGGGAAGCTCTGTCACGCTGAGGCGGGACAGGCGGGGAGCTTCACCAAATGCGGCCCCAATTTACACAAATCAAGGCTGAATCCGCCGCAACAAAGAGAGGGGCTCGTTCCTCAGGAAGAGTGTCTATGTGGCTTGTCCTTGTATTTATATTTTTTGTTACCCTGGTGTGCGGCACTATTTCCGGGTGCTGCATGTTTTCAGCCCCCGGCTACAAGGGGGCCCGGTCAGACCATTTTGACGGCACGCGGTTTTTCAACCAGGGCAACAGCTCCCGGCAGGGGTTCTTCAGTTTTCTGAAATGGGTGACAACGCGCGATGCACCTGAGTGGCGTGCGGTCTCCGCAGCTGTTGCCCATCAAAAATTTGCGGAACGGGTCGGCGCCGGCGAGCTGCACATAACATTTATCAATCACGCGACGTTCCTCATCCAGATGGACGGCATGAATATCCTCACCGATCCCATCTGGTCTGAGCGCACCAGTCCGGTCTCGTTTTCCGGCCCCCGGCGCGTGCAGCAGCCGGGCGTGCTTCTGGATGATCTCCCGCCGATTGATGCAGTGGTGGTGAGCCACAATCATTATGATCACCTCGACCTGGCAACGCTTAAAAAAATTACGGCCCGCGACCAGCCACGAATCTATACCGGCATGGGCAACTGGGCTTTTTTAGCGAAGGAGGGAATCGACAGGGTGGAAGAGATGGACTGGTGGCAGCAGGGAAAGCCGGGTGCTGCTCTTACCGTAACATTTGTACCGGCAAAACATTTCTCCAACCGGGGGATGTGCGATCACAACAAAACGCTGTGGGGTGGATTTGTTATTGAGAGTCTGGCGGGGGCTATCTATTTTGCGGGCGATACCGGCTTCGGGCCGCACTTTGAACAGATAGCGCAGAGTTTCCCGCACCTGTGCCTGGCCCTGCTTCCCATCGGCGCGTTTCAGCCGGTGTGGTTCATGTCGCCCCATCACCTTTCGCCACAGGATGCCCTCAGGGCGCATTTCATTCTGCAAGCCCGTACCAGCAGTGCCATGCATTTCGGCACCTTCCGCCTGGGGGATGATAAACAGAACGAGCCGGTAGAAACCCTGCAAGCAGCTCTTGATGCAGCCGCTATGGGCAACAGCCAATTTTGGATCATGCGCTTCGGGGAAAGCAGGTCTGTTCCGCCTCTTTTATGACGGACAACATCGCCCTGCACCAGCATCTCTTATGTTTTTTCCAGGCCCGTGCAGGTGCAGGAAAAAATATCAAGGGGGTTCAACAGCGTTATGACTGAAGCCTGGTTCAGCAGAGCAGCTCATAGATTTTCTGTACTGCTTTTTCTGTTGCCTGTCCTGGATTGAAAAAGAACCGCTGGGCAAACTCCCTGCGCATCGCTTCCTTCTCCGCGGGATGCTCAAGGCAATAGGCAATAGCTTTTTGCAGTTCGTCCGGCTTCTGCACTGCTGTTCCCACATCCTGCCCCCAGTCCTCAAGGTCAGATGATGCAACACCCCTCTTTGCCTCCACCTTTTTATGAAAGGCGATGAGCCGGGGCACGGCAAACAGCACCATGGGCCGGTTAAGAAGGGAAAACTCGTTGACCACGGAACTGATATCGCTCACCAGCAGATCGCTGGCGAAAAGATAGGGCACGACATCATAATCATGAATAACCCGCACCCGCTTATGTCCCTCATATTTCTGCAGCCATTGCGCCCAGTCAATCTTGCCCTTGGGCCGCCATTGTCTGAATGAACGGTCATGGAGCTTGATAAGAAAATTGACCGGCATCTGCGCGATGGTGTCAATGGTTTCGGGGCCGTACATGGAAAGGGATGAGCTGGTCGGCGTCGGGCGGGTCGGGGCATAGATAACCGTGGGCAGCGCGGGGTCCAGCCCGAGCTTTTCCAGAATTTCATTTTTATTGAGAGAGCCATCAAAAAATGCATCGAGCTTGGGCATGCCGATTTTTTCAAACCGCGGGTCATTTTCTTTCAGATTCCACGTGGAAATAAATTTCTGCTGCATGTAGGGCCCGACCAGGAACAGCTTATCATACTCGAGGGCATCCTTATGGACGGCGCGGTTTTTAAGGGAGCACCCGTGGAAGATCTGCACCTTAACCGGGGCGTTCTTTCTCGTGTAGAAAAAGCTCGGGCAGACACACAGGTCAAAGCGCATCAGCATGGAGCGGTATTTGCCGACGGTCTTTTCGTTGTGCAGGCCCACGGTGCCATAGAGCGCATCGGCATCGTGGTTGGCAGTAAACCAGATCTCAACTCTTCCATCCTCTTTGAGCCTGCGGTGGATGGGCTTGAACATGGCGTAACTCAACGGGGTGGAAGCGCAGAATAAAATTCTTTTCATGTTTTAGCTGCTCGCGGTAAGAATTCGGGGATATATTTCTTTGCGGGCTTTCTCCAGGTCTTCCGGGAAATCTATCTCAGTCCAGGGAAGTCCATCGGTGCTCACCGCAAAGAGGTTGTAGTGAGAACAGATTTTCTGAAATGCCAGGGGCAGCCACGCATTGACTGTTCCCCCGCTTACCAACTCTTCGATTTTATCAAACAGGACCCTGGCGCCCTGCGGGGAAAATTTAACGATGCCCACATTTTCTCCCTGCGCCTCTTCAGGGTTCAGCTCTTTACTGATAGCACATACCCGTTCATCCTGAATTTTCACTTTCATTTCCTCGTCACCCAGGCTGCCGTGATAGGAGATGATAAGTGCGTCCGGGTAGGGTGAGTTCAACAGTCGGGCAAGCAGCTGCGGGTGAAACACCACGTCAGAATTCAGCACGACAAATCCTTCCCGCGCCTCTTCCCGCGCAAGCC
>JAPLIX010000345.1 GCA_026388865.1 Pseudomonadota bacterium
AAATAACCAAATTACCCAATCCCCCACACTGTCCCCCGCGCACCGCGCGAACATAGAGGCCGTAGTTCTTACCCGCGAAGTGCACGCCGCCGTCGGGGAAGCCCACGTACCACGCGCTGTCAGCATAGTATGCGTGGGTAGTAGACGACCAGTAATAGGACACCACCGTGTCCGGGAAATAACTCGTGTTTATTGTCGGGCCGGGATAGGGGATGCTGCTGTCCACAAGGGTTGACAGCTCTTTTATAGTCGGTAGGCGCCAGTCGTTGTATCCACCCAGTGCCAGGTTAGCACAGTACGTATTTGCCTGATCCCACGTGTAGGTTCCGGGGTCTGTAGCCTGCTGCCACTCAAGGCCCGTAACATTGTCCTTTACAACGCCGTTGCCAATGACGGTGTATGAATGGGGGTTGCAGCTATAGTCCGAATCCTCACCGAAGGTGTTGGTGTAGGATTGCGTCTGCCCGGTATCAGGCACAGGGGTCGCAAATGCCACATTGGGTAAAACCAAGGCCAACGCTATAATGACTGAGTAAAATACTATTGCTGATAGTTTGTACTTTTTGCTTTTCATTGTACCCTCTCTTTTAAATTTTATTTCCCCGCCCCGTATATCCATCGTGGCATCGCACTTACCGGTCCATGCATTGTAGTCTTACCATTGAGATCTATATCTTCCAGTTTATAATAATAGGTTTTTCTGTTCTGCACATTGGTATCCATAAACTCATACGATGCGCCCTGAGTGGATGAACCTTGAGCAGTAATCAGAAGTGCGTTTATCTTTATGTACTGACCATTATCTGATTCAGAACGGTATAGGTTGAAACCAGCGTTATCAATTTCAGATTCGGTTGACCAGTTAAGGATAACCTTTACTGATTTGGGAGTGGCGGTGAAGGAAGAAAGGGTAATTTCCGTAGGTCCCCCACCCTGTCCTGAGCGTACTGGCCACGCGTAGTCGCCGTTGAAGTAGAACTTATAGCCGTAGTTCACGATGCCAATGTACATACTGACGATACACGCGTTGCCCGTACGGTAAGCATTGGTAGTAGACGACCAGTACCACCAGCTCAACTGCACATTGGTAAACGGATGGCCCTGCGGAAGAGCAGGGCTATAGCGTGAGTTATCCGTCAGGCTTTTCAGCTCGTTGACATTTGGCAGCCGCCAGTCAGTATAGCCAAAATTTTCATACGTGCCCGCATTCATTCCTGCCACATAGTCAAGGGCCGCCTGCCAGGTTAGTGGACCATTGGGCAGATTTGCATTTTTTGTCCACACAAGGCCGGTCAGGTTATCCTTCACTGTTCCATCGACTTTGTCAGTAAACCTTGTGTCAGGCCATGCCACGCCCATCTCAAGGTCGCCGTCATCACCTGTTGCATAGATTATCGTCTGCCCGGTTTTGGGAAGCTGAACCGTGCCTGCCAGCGCAGGCATTGCCGCAAACAGCAGAATAATTATTCCCGTAATAATTTTCCTGTACATGTCTTTTCCCTCCTCTATATAAATAGTTTTGAGTGCCTCTCAGTGCTGAGTGCTGACCTGTTCAGTTCTGAGTGAATAATTCTTAGAATATCTTTAGCTCTGTCTTTACATGCCGAAACGAGCGTGCTGTTCCGAAGCTTCATAACCCCTCTGTATCTCCACTTGCTAAAGGAAGATAATTAAAAAGGTAGGAGCGGCTTCAGCCGCGAATTATTCGCGCATAAATGCGCTCCAGAAATAAAAAAGGGCGCACCTTAAATACTCAAGGCACACCCTTTGAACTCTCTATTAAATTCTTTTACTTCGTTGACTGTTAAAGAAGTAAAATCTGTCTGTCTTAACTAACGGGTTTTTCTTCCCCTCAACAAACGCCATTGTTACCCCCGAATCTTTTTACATATTATTCCTTAAAATTATTTTTATAATGCTATTAAATTTTCGATTTACATCAAAATACATTGAATCGCATTTTATTGTCAAGTAAAAATATACCTGGCTTTATAAATATATCGATATTATATGATAAATTGTAGCGTTTGTTCGGGTTAGGACGCAGATTGCGCAGATATACTCAGATAAAAAACTGTGAATCTATGAAAGTGCTGCTTGCTTCTTACTTCCTGTTACACAGAGATCTCAAAAAATCGGGGACATCTGATTAAATTGTCAAGTGATTGATTGTGTTTCACTTCAACCGCTTTTTATATTCACCGCAATAAATATAGTGGAGATTTTATTAGAAAAGAAAAACAAGGATGCTTGCCAGAGGTTGTGGTGGGCATTAGAGGAAGGAAAGTGCAGCTTATGTATCAGATGAGAGAGTAGTCGTTCAATCTAAATTCAGTGCATACTTGATCTGGTAATATGCAATTGGCTGATACGATTAAAATCTTATTTTAAAACCGGCCAGTTCAAATCCAATGTTTACATATTAAAGAGATTTTTTACTCCTGCAATAAATTTTGACGGGGAACAATCAAGACCGCTTAAGTCTTTTGCTTACATGAACCTTCATAAGTCACCAAGCCCACACTCCCGGTTGGCCGTTTCCCCGCTCAGAATCATGTGCCCGGCAAAGAGGCAGTACGATGCCGCGCTATTTCGCCCCACAGCACTTCTTATATTTCTTGCCGCTGCCGCACGGGCAGGGATCGTTTCTGCCGACCTTCTTCGAGTCACGCGTCACGGTTTTGCCCTTCACATCCTCCTCGCCCCGGTTGAGCACAAACTGCTGCGGTCGATGCTCCGGGACGCGGACTTCTTCCTCTTTTGCCAGCTGCACCATGTAGAGCTTTTCAATAAACTCTCCCTTGATCCGATCCACCAGCCCGATAAAAAGGTCGTAGGCCTCCTTCTGATACTCGCGCAGCGGGTCCTGCTGCGCATAGCCCCTGAGCCCGACACCTTCCTTTACATGGTCCAGGTCCAGGAGGTGCTCTTTCCACCGCTCATCTAAGACCCGCAGGTAAATCCATTTTTCCAGCCGGTGCAGCATCTCCGGGGTAAATTCTTCGGCCTTTTTCAGATACAGTTTTTTCGCCTCATCAATAATGAGCTGCTCGGCATCATCACCCTGCAGCTTTCTGATGTCATCTGCCGATTGCCACAGGGGAAGCGAAAACTGCCTGAATACCGCTTCCTTAAAGCCTCTTACATCCATGTCATCAGGGTGAATGTCCTTGCTGTAGAAGGTGTCCACAATGCCCGCGGCAAACTCTTCCGTATATTCCGTGACCAGGTCTTCCAGGCTCTCGTCACGCAGCGCCCGGTTGCGCAGCTCATAAATGATCTCCCGCTGCTTGTTCATGACATTGTCATACTCGAGGAGGTGCTTGCGGATATCAAAGTTGTGCCCCTCAACCCGCGCCTGGGCGTTCTCTATCGCCCTGGTAATAAGGGGGTGCTCTATGGGCTGGTCCTCATCCATGCCGAAGCGGTCCATAATATTTGAGATGCGCTCGCCGCCGAAGATTCTCAGCAGGTCATCCTCCAGGGACATATAAAACCGTGACGAGCCCGGGTCCCCCTGACGGCCGCTGCGGCCTCTCAACTGGCGGTCAATGCGGCGCGCCTCGTGGCGCTCGGTTCCTATGATATGGAGGCCGCAGGGAACATTGGTGAAACACTCGGTCTTTTTCTTTCCCTGCTTGTGCGGGTCAGGGCAGTTTTTGCATCCTTCGGCCCGCTCCCTGTCACAGATGATACAGCACATGGCGGCACATTTGACCACACCCGGCCCGAGCTTTATGTCGGTTCCGCGGCCTGCCATATTGGTGGCTATGGTGACCGCGCCCGGCTGTCCGGCATTGGCAACGATCTCGGCCTCCTCCTTGTGGCGCTTGGCATTGAGCACTGAATGTTTTATATTCCGCGGCAGCATCCTGCTCAAAAGCTCTGATGTTTCTACGGAAACGGTCCCCACCAGCACGGGCCGCCCCATTGCATTCATCTCCACTATTTCCCTGATGGCCGCCTTATATTTCTCCTTTTTGGTCTTATACACCATATCAGGGTAATCAACCCGCCGCACCGCTTCATTGGTGGGGATAACAGCTACGTTCAGCTTATAAATTTTGAAAAATTCCGGCGCTTCTGTTTCGGCAGTACCGGTCATGCCGGCGAGCTTTTCATACATGCGGAAATAGTTCTGGATGGTGATGGTGGCAAAGGTCTGGGTTTCGCCCTCAATCTTCACTCCCTCCTTGGCCTCAATCGCCTGATGCAGGCCATCGCTGTAGCGCCGGCCGGGAAGGAGCCGCCCGGTGAACTCATCCACAATCTGCACCTGGCCCTCATGCACCACATAGTTCACGTCCTTTTCAAACAGCGAATAGGCCTTTAACAGCTGGGTTATGGTCTG
>JAPLIX010000349.1 GCA_026388865.1 Pseudomonadota bacterium
TCCCTGGGGCTGAAGGTGGCTCTCATTGAGCGCAGAAGCAGGCTATCCCCGATTACGCGCGCCTGTTCCGAAGGGCTTCTCTATGAGGAGCCGTATAACGGGGACGCGATACGCGTCAACAAAGAAAAGGGCCGTATCGAGTTTATGAACTCAGGCTTTTCGTTGCGCTACACCGGCCCCATACGAGAGGTGCCTTATTTTGCCAACATCTCATACCGCGGCAACCGGATGAAAATCGTGCGGGATGACGGCAAACCGATTCACCTGGTGTTTGATAAGGGAAGGTACCTGGAAGAGAATCTTGAAGATGCAGTCAGGGCCGGTGTCTCATACTTCCCGGACCGGACTGTTGTTGATCTTGAGCAATCACCGCAGGAAATTACTGTCCGGACGGATAAAGAAAGTTTTAAGGCCCGGTTTTTGATAGCAGCAGACGGTCATAATTCAGTCAGCGCCCGCATTGCCGGGTTTAATCTGGAACGGCGGTTTTACGGAACCCTCACCGGCGTCTGCTGGCATATACAGGGGGCAACCCCGGAAGATGCGGCACATATCCATCTGCTCGAGGGAAAAGATAACCCGTCTGTTTTCTGCATGTGCCCGCGGGTGGATGATGGAGAGTTCAGCGTTATGATATCCGGCTTTTCTCCTGATCCGCATTATGCTGAACGGTTTGAGCAGGTTAAACATAATTCTGTCCTGTCTCCCATTTTCAAACAGGGGGTTACCGTGAAGAGGACGCTTGCCTGCGTTCTGAATCTTTTTCACCCGCTTAACAACCCGTGCCGGGATAATATATTTGTAGTCGGTGATGCTGCCTGGCTCGGCCAGACCAGCAACTCCCACGCGGCCCTTACCGGAGCCAGGGCAGCAGAGTGCATCGGCGATGCTTTGCAGAACCGGTGTAGTGCTGATGAAGCATACCGGCACTACCGGGCCTGGTGGGAGGAAAATTTTGTCAATTACGCAAAGGTGCCGGGCGGCGGAAACATTTTTGAGGAGCTCACCAGGGATGAAGTAGATGAATTCTTTTCATACATGCCTGCTGAAATCCCGGGCTCCATGGAGCCCCGCAAGGCAAAGCAGCTCATGGCCGCGTTTTTTCAGAAACTGATCCCTGAAATACAGGCGAAAAATCCGGCCCTGGTGCAGAAGATAATCTCGATACAGCAAAAAACTGTTGATGATGCGTGGGCTGAAAAACGCACGCAGGGTGTCCCAGTACGGCAAAAGCTCAGGAAATAAAAATGGTATGACAAAAGTCAGAAGCACTCATATATGTGTTGAAAAGCGTCCCTGCCTTCATATCAGCAATGGCACCCCATCTCCGGCTGCCGTAACCATGATCCATGAAACCCCCGTGGAGCTCCGGATTAACGGGCACCGGCTTATCCGCACCCAGTGCATGGCCTACGAAATAGAGCAGATGGCTGTGGGGTTCATGGTGTGCGAAGGCATTCTACAGAGACGCTCTGAGCTGCAGCAGGTGGCAGCGGACCTGGCTGCGGGAATTGTCAATGTTGTTGCAGACATTCCTCATGAACGGATTACAACGGCTGGTGCGCACACCCGCCTTGCTTCAGGCGGCAGCAAGACCGGGGTTATTGATCTTGTGCAGGAGAAGGTTGCCGGCGGCTGCAGCATAGCATCAAAAAAGACCATCGATGCCGGGCACCTGATCAGCCTTGGTAATGAGTTTAACAATTTTGCCGGACTGTACCGCGACAGCCGTTTTGTGCACTCGGCAGCGCTTTCTGACGGGAGCACCATACTTCGTCATTGTGAAGATGTAGGCAGGCATAATGCCGTGGACAAGGTGCTGGGTTATGGCTTTATGGAGGGGCTGCAGTTTGACAAGCTGGTATTGCTTTGTTCAGGACGCTTCTCCCTTGAGATGGTATCAAAGGTAGCCTGCGCAGGAATCCCCATCTATATTTCACCCGCTGCGCCAAGCGTTGAGGCGGTGGAACTTGCCGAGTGCATTGGTATGACCCTGTGCGGCAGGGTAAAAAAAGAGAGCGCAAATCTTTACTCCTCACCCTGGCGGGTCACCGGGCGGTAGGCAGACATTATTTTTCCCCCTGGCTGAAAAAAACTTTCAGAACTAAATTTGAAGTTCTCGTAAAAGCCATAAAAAACCGTCATTGCGAACGAAGTGAAGCAATCGCTGCCTTTGTAAGTGCTTGAAAAAGCAAGATTGCCGCGTCGCTACGCTCCTGGCAATGACACGCGCCGGGACTTTTTACGAGACCATCAAATTTTATCTTGACAATATTCCTATTTAGTAATAATTACTAAAACGTAATTAGCAATAAAATTGTACCTCGCGGCCGAGGATTCTGGGCACCAAAACCATGGATATATCGAAAAGAGACCTGGCGGAGAAGATGCGAAGCTGCGGCCTGAAGCCGACTGCCCAGCGCATCGCGATCTTGCAGAACCTTGCCGCGCGGAAAGATCATCCCAGTGCCGATGCGGTGTATCGCTCGCTCAGAGACGAACATCCCAGCCTGTCCCTTAACACCATCCACATGAACCTGGAGAGCTTCGCTGCAAAGGGGATTATCCTCAAGGTCAATGTGCTCCACGAGTCCGCACGGTTCGACGGCGATAACGGCCCGCACCACCATTTTGTGTGTGTCCGCTGCAAAAAGATTATTGATCTGCATAACGTGAAAGTACCTGCAATTAAAATCCCCCGGCACCTGGGGGCGGCAAAAATATTTTATCAGCATCTGCGCATTAACGGAATATGTGAAACATGTCAGGGGTAAAGGCAGCAGGACCAAACAGTAATTAATTAATCATGGAAGGGGGTAGTATGAACAAACAGGAATTAGACCAGTTTTTAGAATCACACCAGAATATCGAGTGGCAGGAGGATACTGATGCCATGCTGTTCCGGAATACAAATCTGCCGTGGTATCAGGAGGAGACGCACCGGGCAACGCGGGTGACCATTGCCAAGCTGCAGCAGCTCACGCCGGATCAATTGCTTCAGGGTATCAACAAGGGACTTGATGTGGAATGCATAACGCGGATTACCGGTTATTTCGCCAAGACCCGGAGTTTTAACCCCGGCAAAATTGCTGAGCTTAAGGATCGCTACAAGCCAGCCATGGAATAAAACAGATTCTACCAGACAGCAGAGCCAAGAATCATTGTAACGTACCGGCTGATTATTCATATCAAACAGCGGCACTAGTAAAATTGACAAAGTCATAAAAAGTCCCCTGCTGTCATTGCGAGGAGTGAAACGACGAAGCAATCCCAGGGAATTTCAGAAAGTGGTGAGATTGCCGCGCTTCGCTCGCAAAGACAAATTGTTCTTTTTTCGACTTTTTGCGACGTTATCAAAATTTAAAATATGAAAGGAGAAAGGAAGATGAAGAAATGGAGATGCAGTGTTTGTGGTTATGTTCATGAGGGAGCCAATCCCCCTGAAAAGTGTCCTATCTGCGGAGTTTCCAAGACCAAGTTTGAAGAGATTTCGTAGTTTTCATAAGGTGCTGTTAAAAGTTTTATGAAAATGAA
>JAPLIX010000300.1 GCA_026388865.1 Pseudomonadota bacterium
CCGCACCTGCCGTGCCAGCAGTATGTGCTCCCGCGTCTGCGGCATCGGCCCGTCGGCCGCGCTTACCACCAGGATCGCCCCGTCCATCTGCGCCGCTCCCGTGATCATGTTCTTGATATAGTCTGCATGCCCCGGACAATCAATGTGCGCGTAGTGCCGCTTGTCACTCTCATATTCTACGTGTGCTATCGCGATCGTCAACCCCCGCTCCTTCTCCTCCGGCGCCTTGTCGATCTGATCGTAGTCCATTACCTGCGCCAGTCCTTTCAAGCTCAGCACCCTCGTGATTGCACTCGTCAATGTCGTCTTCCCGTGATCGACGTGCCCGATCGTCCCTACATTGACATGCGGCTTCGTCCGCTCAAATTTCTTCTTCGCCATCGCTGCCTCCTTTAATTATATGGAACAGAACTGTTACTCTCCAACACCCTGCAGCTGATTTTTGGCATCTTTTGCCATGATTTCCTGAGCCAGGCCAGCAGCGAGAGGCTCATAGTGCAGAAACTGCATGGTATAGGTGGCCCTTCCCTGGGTCATCGAGCGAATATCAGTGGCATAACCGAACATCTCGGCCAGCGGCACCTGGGCTTCTATCACCACGATGCTCTTGCGGTTTTCCATGCCGATAATTTTCCCCCGGCGCGAGGATATATCGCCCAGGACATCGCCCATGTACTCTTCGGGCACGACGATTTCTGTTTTCATGATCGGCTCCAGCACCACCGGCTTGGCTCGCTGCACCGCATCTTTAAAGCCCATTGAAGCAGCAATTTTAAAAGCCCGCTCTGAGGAATCAACTTCATGATAGGAGCCGTCCACCACCTTCACCTGCAGGTCGATGAGCGGAATGCCTCCCCAGATGCCGGTTTCTGCTGCTTCATAGATTCCCTTTTCGATCGCCGACAAATATTCCCGGGGAATGCTGCCCCCGACGGTCTTATCCACAAACTCCACGCCGGCACCCCGCCCCAGCGGCTCAAGCTCAAGCAGCACATGGCCGTATTGACCTCGGCCCCCTGACTGCCGGACAAATTTGCCCTCTCCGCTGGTGGCTTTGGTTACCGTAGATCTATAGGCTACCTGGGTTTTCCCTACCTGTGCTGCCACCTTAAATTCCCGCAGCAGGCGGTCCACAATGATCTCCAGGTGCAGCTCCCCCATGCCGGAAATGATCGTCTGCCCGGTTTCGGAATCCGTGTGCACCCGAAATGACGGGTCTTCAAGGGCAATCTTCTGCAATGCTTCAATGAGCTTTCCCTGGTCATCCTGGCTTTTTGTTTCAACGGCAATTGATATAACGGTCGCGGGGAATTCCATTTTCTCCAGCACTATCGGGTGGTCCTGATCGCACAGCGTGTCCCCGGTCTGGGTGTTCTTTATGGTGAGCGCCACGATATCGCCGGTAAGCGTCTCGTCAACCTCTTCCCGCTTGTTGGCATGCATTTTAAGAATATGGGAAATCCGCTCCCGCTTCTCTTTGGTTGTATTAAATACGTAGTCGCCCCTTTTCAGCGATCCTGAATAGACCCTGCAGAAGGTGAGATGGCCGACAAAGGGATCGGTCATGATCTTAAAGCACAGGGCGGAAAACGGCTCCCGGTCATCAGCATTGCGATAGCCTTCCTCACCTGACGGCAGCAGGCCCTTTACCGGCAGCACATCAAGGGGTGACGGCAGAAAATTTATCACCGCGTCAAGCAGCGGCTGAACCCCTTTGTTTTTAAACGCTGAACCGCACAACACCGGCACTGCCTGAAAGGTAACCGTTGCTTTTCGCAACGCTGCATACAGCTCGTCCGTGGAGACGGACGCCCCCTCAAGGTATTTTTCCATGAGCCGCTCATCGACGTCAGCGGCAAACTCCACTATCTTATCCCGGTACTCCCGGGCTGCCTCCATAAATTCCGCTGGAATCGCTTCCGTGTGAAAGGAACTTCCCATGCTGTCCTCGTCAAACACCACTGCTTCCATCTCGATCAAGTCTATGACTCCCCGGAACTGCTCCTCTTTTCCCAGAGGGAGCTGCAGCACCAGCGGTTTGACGGCAAGCCGGTTTTCAATCATTTCCACCACTCTGAAAAAATCAGCCCCGGTCCGGTCCATTTTATTAATAAACGCGATGCGCGGCACGCCGTAGCGGTCGGCCTGACGCCACACGGTTTCAGATTGAGGCTCAACCCCGGCAACCGCGCAGAACACTGCTATGGCTCCGTCAAGAACCCGCAGGGACCGCTCTACCTCGATGGTAAAATCCACATGGCCGGGCGTATCAATAACATTGATGCGGTGATCATTCCAAAAACAGGTTGTTGCCGCAGAGGTTATGGTAATGCCCCGCTCCTGCTCCTGCTCCATCCAGTCCATGACTGCCGTGCCGTCATGCACCTCGCCCAGCTTATATGACACGCCGGTATAGTACAGTATCCGCTCGGTGGTCGTTGTTTTACCGGCGTCAATATGGGCCATGATTCCTATATTTCTAATTTTATCTAAGGGCGTTATCCGACTCACGCAGTTCCTCTGCTGTCAGGTGTTGTCACTTCTGGTGAATAAAGATCTCGTCAGTAATGCGTTTATACTGCTTAGTGAAGAAGTGATGAGGTGCTAAGAAAAAGGAGGTTACCCTCCCATAGTGAAGCTATCGGGGTAAGATGCCCTGGTTTGAGCTACCACTTATAGTGGGCAAACGCTTTGTTTGCTGCTGCCATCCGATGAGTATCTTCCTTTTTCTTTACAGCATTTCCTCGGTTATTGGCTGCGTCCATAAGCTCAGCAGCCAGCTTTTCCCGCATCGATTTTTCGCTCCGCTCGCGGGCAAAACTTATCAGCCAGCTCATAGCGAGGCTGGCCCGGCGTTCCGGCCGGACCTCGATGGGGATCTGGTAGTTTGAGCCGCCCACGCGCCGTGATTTTGTTTCCACCACGGGTTTTACATTCTCCAGCGCCTGCTTAAAAACTTCCAGCGGCGGCTTTTCAGCTCGTTTCTCGATCAGCCCCATGCTGCCATAGAAAATCTGCTGTGCTGTGCTCTTTTTGCCCTGCACCATGAGCCGGTTAACGAACCTGCTTACCGTCTTGTCATGGAACTTAGGATCGGGCAGCGTATCTCTCTTGGCAATTACTCTTCGTCTGGGCATACATTCTCCACCAGATTAAAATCAACCCACCATGCCACAAGGCCGCTACTTGGGCCTTTTGGCACCGTATTTGGAGCGACTTTTTTTCCGGTCCTGAACACCGGTTGAATCAAGCGCTCCTCTGATGATATGATAGCGGACGCCGGGCAAATCTTTAACACGGCCTCCTCTCACCAGCACCACTGAGTGTTCCTGTAAATTATGTCCCACGCCTGGTATGTAGGTGGTGATCTCAATGCCATTGGTCAGGCGCACACGGGCCACTTTGCG
The DNA here is from genome assembly GCA_026388865.1 of Pseudomonadota bacterium. Lineage (GTDB taxonomy): Bacteria > Desulfobacterota > WTBG01 > CAIYCZ01 > CAIYCZ01 > JAPLIX01. The sequence continues at coordinate 3,408 of JAPLIX010000300.1, forward strand.
CAATGCTGAATTCGGTTTTTTAGGGGTCGTCGTATAGACGCGGACGCAGACGCCGCGCTTCTGCGGTGACTCCTTCAGCGCCGGCGCCTTGGTCTTCTTCTTGACCTGCTGACGGCCGTGTACACAAATGAATGCTTATTTGTCAATTAATAATTTTAATTTTCTTAATATTTCTATGTAATTTCTCCCCGGGTGCTTCATTCTGCAGACGCAGTGCCGGGTTCCGGGATTGCCTCTTCACTCTCGACCTGAATCCCGATCCGTCTATAACGCGGGTATCCCGTGCCGGCGGGGATCAAACGGCCCAGGGCCGCATTTTCTTTCAGACCCCGCAGGTAGTCGATTTTCCCCTCGATGGCAGCCTGCGTGAGCACGCGGGTCGTCTCCTGGAATGATGCCGCAGAAATAAAACTCTCGGTGCTCAGGGATGCCTTGGTAATGCCCAGCAGCAGCGGTTCTGCAACCGCTACCTGTCCGCCCCGCTGGCGGATTTTTTCATTCTCTTCCTCAAACTTGTATTTCTCCACCTGCTCCCCGAGGAGAAAATCTGAATCGCCCACCTCCTGGATCCGCACGCGCTGCAGCATCTGCCGCACAATGGCCTCTATATGCTTATCATTGATTTTTACGCCCTGCAGCCGGTATACCTCCTGCACTTCGTCAACCAGAAATTTGGCCAGCTCTTTTTCTCCGAGAATGCTTAAAATATCATGGGGATTTGCCAGCCCGTCCATGATGGGCTCTCCGGCCCTGACCCGGTCTCCCTCATGCACGCTGATATGCTTGCCGCGCGGAATCAAATACTCCTTGGGGCTCAGTGTTTTATTGCCCGTTTCCGCTGCATCCGGGGTTATAATCACCTTGCGCTTGCCTTTGACGTCTTTGCCGAAGGCCACGAGG
>JAPLIX010000142.1 GCA_026388865.1 Pseudomonadota bacterium
AGCAGAACTTTATGCATGACGTAATTAAATTCGCCTTTTTCCACAAAGCACATGCTGGCGACTGACCCGGCGGGAATGCGGTCGGATTTGAAAAAGCCCTTCTCATCTACAACGAAATGGACCGGGTTTTTGCAGGCCATGGTAACCTGTTTGCCCTCAAACTGCATTTCAACCGAAGACTCGGACTCATTTATCCAGATAACCGTGGTACCCCGATCAATAGTGAGTTCCTCGGGATTAACCCCAGCTACCGCGTTAACGCGGATGATTTTGACTTCCTTAATATTCATTGCAGGAACAATTTTTCCTTTATCTTTATTTTCAATACCTGCGGCAGCGCTGCCCAGGCTGAAAAGCACTGCCAGCGCAACAATAGTAATGAGTTTTAAAGCGTTCATAGTGTCAGTCCCTTCCGTAAAAGTGTATTCTACATTATACCTTAAATAACCTATCATATCAATTACTATGCAACTGCATTCAATCACGGCTGGGCATTCGTTATCAAAGGCAGTGCAAATCTTCCTTTTATGTGCGTGGTTTTTTGTGGTAAAAGAAAAAATAGCCGCTGGCTGATAGTTGAAATATTTCTCCGTCCACCCTCCGTAGAACTCCTGCCCTCCGCAAGGCTTCTGGAGGCGGGTCGGAGGACGGGCGATCTCTGCGTTCTCAGCGGTTAAATTCTTAAAGGAGCACCTATGCCGTATTTAAAAATTGAAACAAACAAAAGCCTTGATGAAGCCGCCGTGCAGGCGCTTCTCAAAAAATCATCATTGTTCACCGCCACGCTCCTGAACAAACCGGAGAAATGGATCATGGTTTCGATCTATCAGGGTGTGGCCATGATGTTTGACGGCAGTGCCGAGCCTGCCGCCTATGTAGAACTGAAAAGCATTAGCCTGACACCGGAGTCGTGTGCGGCGTTGTCAAAATCTCTGTGCGAATTTTTAAAAACCGAACTCGGGGTCTCACCGGAACGGGCGTATGTTGAGTTCTGGAATATTAACGGCAAGATGTTCGGCTGGAATGGGGGCACATTTTAATTACGGAAATCCTCGATTTATAGGTGGAGACATCTCATTGATGAGCTAAGGTGTAAAAATATTGATTTGCACTATCAGTTTTTAGATAAGGTTTTGATTTTATCTGACAATGGCATATTACCACAGCAAATCTATAATGAATTTGGTTTGACAACCTATTTCCCTTTCTGACACGCAAGCTGTATTTTTGAAAGAGTAATGCATTCATCTGGTTAGCAGTAAAAGAGAGGCAAGCGTGAGGAAGTAGATTATAGCAGTAAGCAGCATTTTTAAGCGGATGTATGACACCACAATATATAGCAAAAAAGCAGGGCCATCGCTGACCCTGCTTTGGGTAATCGAACAGAACCTGCCAAAAATTTTGCTGCAGACTAAAAAAAATCCCTCACGAGATGCTGCATGAAATCAAACAGGGTTATATGTCAATCCATGATACAACGAACAGAAAGGCCGTAGGCCTTAGTCATGTTTGTAGTGCTCGTGCCCTTGGTAACACCGCTATGGCCGTAATCAAGAGTCCGGAACCCGGCGCTGCGGGCGTCGTACTCAGTAGAGGTCCAGAAGAAGGCGTGCTGGCTCAGCAAGTTGAACATGCCTGCAGGGGTAGGAACACGTTCACCACCCGGCACGGCTGAAAATCCGCTTACGTTAGTGGCACCTGTATTAGGTCTTCTCCATAACCCTGTTCCGTCTTCTATCGTTCCGGTTGCTTTCATCATGCCACCGGCAATTTCGCTTTCTATTAAAACATTGTTCGGATCCGCTTTAGGATCCAAATATTTTATAAGGGTTGACCACTCCTCATCACTCCCGAGATGCCAGCCATCCGGGCAGGCTGTTAATGCTTCTTCCCAGGTATACAGCCTTCCGTAATTGTCGCAATTTTCAGACTTATCCTGATAGCACCAGCTGTTATTTTCGGTCTCGTAATTCAGGTTCTGCGCAAGCCAGGTCTGATCTCCAAGAGTTACTGTTTTGTATGTCTGTCCATCACGTGCATCTGTCATCTCACCAAAAATGGGTTCTATTTTAGGATTGCAACCACCTGTAAACAAAAACAACATTACCATCATTATTAACGAAAACGATGCCATTTTCTTCATTGCCATCCTCCTTTATCAATGGTTTCAGGTGTCTTGCGGGAATGTTTGAAGTAAATATAAAAAGCCTCAGTAATAATAAAATATCAGGAATATAAATCTGACCCTGCCTTGTGGTAATCGAGAACCTGCCAAACATTTTACTGAGGCCGTACTAAATTCTACATAACGTCAATCAGGGTATCTATTAATCCTTGAGACAGCGCACGG
>JAPLIX010000232.1:0-4624 GCA_026388865.1 Pseudomonadota bacterium
CAACTCCTGGGCTATGATCGCTTTGATAAGCCCCAGCTGGTTGACCTGCTCAATGACCTGTATAAAAATGAATGGAGCCTCTACAACAATTTCTTCTCCCCTTCCATGAAGCTGATATCAAAAAAACGGGTCAAATCAAAATACGTCAAAAAATATGATACACCCAAAACCCCGTATCAGCGCCTGATAGCTTCTGCTCATGTTTCCCCGGAAGCCAAACAAAAACTTACTGACACCTTCCCACTCTTTAATCCTTTTACTCTCAAAAAACAGATTGAATCAAAACTTAAAATCATCTTTGCTGCCCTGCAGAAAATTTCCTGAGTCACTGCACAATAATCTCCAAAACCCCCAAATCAGCCCATGTGTTGATATGGGCGGGGCTGAGATCGTGGTTCACAGGGCAAATATGAAAGCCGTTTTCTACTTATGCTTCTGAAAAACTCAGTATCATGTCTGCACTGACAATAAAAATGGTTTACAGCTCATGCCTAAAAAGCTAAAACAGGGGATATAACTTAACTGATAAAGTTCTATGATTCTCTTATCTCTGCTGAAACCTACACTCTATGACGCATCCTTTGCCTTTCAAATAATTCTTCCTTCGGTTACCTTTTAATATGAGTCAACGCGGGAAGCTTTTTGTCTAATTAAAAATTCTGGGGAAATGTTTTTTTACTTCCTTTTTAAGTAGCGTTTCTATCTCCTGTGCGGTACTTAATTTAAAAATACTATCTGTAACTAATTGACTCTGTTTATAATCAAGTGACCTCAATACGCTTTTTACCCGAGGCAATGCCATAACATTCATGCTCAGTTCATCAATCCCTAGCCCTAGCAGAATGGGCATATAAAAAGGCTCTCCAGCCATTTCCCCGCACATTGCCACCGGTATTCCATTGTCATGGGCCGAGTTTATTATGTTTCGGAGAATGCGTAATACCGCTGGATGCAGGGGCTCATAAAGATATGAAACGTTTTCATTGACTCGGTCAATTGCCAGGGTATATTGAATAAGATCATTGGTGCCGATACTGAAAAAATTTACCTCCTTGGCCAATATATCAGCAATACTGCCTGCAGAGGGGACTTCAACCATGATGCCAATTTCAATATCAGGGTCAAAGACCTTGTGTTCGGCTTGCAATTCTTTTTTTACTTCACTCAAAATTATTTTTATCTGTCGCACTTCTTCAATCCCTGAAATCATGGGAAACATGATCTTTACTTTACCATACGCACTGGACCGCATGATCGCACGGAGCTGCGTTTTAAATATCGCAACTTCTTTAAGGCAAAATCGAATAGCGCGCAGGCCCATAACCGGGTTGATTTCTTCTGCCACATCAATATGGGACATAAATTTATCACCCCCGATATCCAGAGTTCGTATGGTAACCGGGTGGGGAGCAATTTTTTGGCTTACGGTTTTATAAATTTCAAATTGTTCCGCTTCCGAAGGCAAATCTTTTCTGTTCAAATAGAGAAACTCGGTCCTGTAAAGACCAATCCCTTCGGCTCCATACGTTAGCACTGATGGAAGCTCTTCCATAATTTCAATATTGGCTAGAAGCTTTACTCTAAAACCATCTATGGTTTCTCCGGGGAGATCTTTATGCTTGAGAAGCCCGATTTCAAACTCATCATATTCTGCTTTCTTCTGGTTATATTTCAGCAATGTATCCGCTGTCGGGTTAATAATTACCACCCCATGAATTCCATCGAGAATCATCGTATCCCCTGTTTTGACCCTGCGGGTGATGTCTTTTAACCCGACCACCGCCGGTATTTTAAGGGCTCTTGCCATGATGGCAGTATGAGAGGTTTTGCCTCCAGAATCAATGGTAAATCCGAGCACTTCGTTGACATTCAGGTTTGCAGTATCAGCCGGGGATAAATCAGAGGCGACAATAATAACTTTTTCTCTGATTTTCGCGACGAGGTCTCCTTTTATTCCGGCTAAATTTCTTAAAAGTCTCTGCTCTATATAATCAATGTCGCTGGTTCTTTCCTTCATATATTCATCAGTTATCTCTGCCAAGTGCGTTCTCAAGCCCGCTATTGTTTTCTTGAGCGCCAGAGCTGCATCAATTTTTTCGTGCTTTATGATTTTTATTGTGTTGTCCATTAATACTTTATCCTGAAGCAGCAGAATATGGGTATCTATGATATATTGTGCTTCTTTAAATTTCTTTTTATTGATATCTTTTTTTGCCCTCAAAAGCTGCGATTGCGACTCTTCAATCGCTTTTTTAAAACGATTAATCTCTTTTTCAATTTCTTCATTGGTCGCTATATTATAGTGGGAAAGTTCAAGATGGTCTTGATTAACAAGGAACACTTTTCCAATAGCAATTCCCTGCGAAGCAACGATTCCTTTTAGTAATAAATTTTTATTCATTATATAGTATTCCTCATAAATAGATTATTTTTTTTACCTTCTACTAAAAGCGTTATTTCTCCTTTTATCGGCCTCTTTTCTAAATTTTTCAATATCAAAGAAAGCTCACCATATATCTTTTCTTCGTGCATTTTAGTAAGCTCTCTGCATAAAACAGCGTTCCTGTCACCCATGACCTCAATTAAATCCCTAAGGGTATTGATAATTCTATGTGGTGACTCATAAAAAACAAGGGTTCTTTCTTCCTCTAGTAGCTTGGTTAAAAATTTCTTCTTCTTACCTGATTTTACCGGAAGAAATCCTTCAAAGGCAAAGCGATGCAATGCTGTAATCACTGCTGAAGGGCCGGGAATAGGTATAACTGAAATGGCGTGTTGCAACGCCTGAGTAATGAGCCGGTAGCCAGGATCAGAAATAGCTGGCGTTCCTGCTTCAGAAACGATGGCAATGTTTTTTCCTGATTTAAGCTTTTCGATAATAAATGGTGTCTTGCGCTTCTCATTGTGCTCAAAATAACTTGTTAAAGCAGTCTGAATATTATAATGATTTAAAAGTATTCGTGTTTTGCGGGTATCTTCTGCACAGATAAGGTCTGCTTCTTTTAAAACTCTCAATGCTCTCAAGGTGACATCTTCCAAATTACCAATAGGAGTAGCAACCACATACAGAATCCCAGTCGTGCTTCTCTCCGCACCATCTGGACTATGCAGATCAGACATGTTTATCTCCTGCTCATTATTTTCAAACGTTAATAAACATAGCATAGGTGAAATTGACATTAAAGTAATAACCAGGCATGAAATAAACATCAAAATATTGTTGTGTTATTCCGAACAGTTATTGAATGCGGGGCAGAAGGTTCTCAAAGGGGCTACTATGTAACCAGGGCAATGCTTAAAGCATCATGTGTGGAATTTGCGGAAAAATATATTTCGATTCAGCGCGGCAGGTTGATGGCGCAGTAATTTCCAGCATGTCATCAGTGCTGCAGCACCGGGGACCTGATGATCATGGAATTTATGTGGCTGGCCCGGCAGGTCTTGGACATCAGCGATTGAGTATCATTGATACTTCAACAGCGGGCCATCAGCCCATGTCAAATGAAGATGGCTCTATCTGGATTGTTTTTAATGGAGAGATTTATAATTTTGCTGAACTGCGCAGGGATCTGGAAAAGAAGGGACATCGTTTCACCTCCCACACTGATACAGAAACCATTATTCATCTGTATGAGGAGCAGGACACCCGCTGTCTTCACAAACTGCGTGGAATGTTTGCCTTTGCCATATGGGATAGGCGAAAACAGCGACTTTTTATAGCCCGGGATAGAGTGGGGAAAAAGCCGCTCGTGTATACTATCTCTGATGGTGCTCTCATTTTTGCCTCTGAAATCAAGTCGCTCCTGCAGGATCCATCCATAGCCACACAGGTTGATTGTGAAGCGCTCCATCATTACCTGACGTACCAATATGTCCCGGGCCCATGGACCATATTCCAGGGAATGTGTAAGCTTCCCCCTGCACACTACCTCACTGTCGAGCGCGGGAAAATAACTACCAAGCCATACTGGTATCTGTCCTTTGCCACTAAGCTACAGCATCCTCATATAAACGATTACACCGAAAACTTCATGGAAGTTTTTACCGAGGCTGTTAAAATACGCCTCAGAAGCGATGTTCCATTGGGAGCATTTTTAAGTGGCGGTCTTGATTCCAGTGCGACCGTTGCGGTTATGAGTCAGCTTGCTAATCGACCGGTTAAAACGTTTTCAATTGGCTTTGATGAGCCTGAATATAATGAAACAAATTATGCCGCGCTGGTGGCAAACAAATTTCAAACAGAGCATACGGAATTTATTGTCCGGCCTGATGCCCTGAGCATTTTACCAAAACTGGTCTGGCACTATAATGAACCATTTGCCGACTCATCAGCAATACCAACATATTATGTGTCAAAGCTCACCCGCGAGCATGTAACGGTTGCTCTTAATGGCGATGGGGGAGATGAATCCTTTGCCGGTTATGAGCGCTATATCGCAGATAAACTGGCGGGATATTATGAAAAAATACCCTTTTTCCTGCGAGAAAAATTTATTAAAAAATCATTGTCATTACTGCCGCATCAAGAAGACCGCCGCAGCTTCTTGCGCAGGCTTAAGCGCTTCGTACAGGGCATCGCAGATAAAGCCGAGCGCCGCTATGTACGCTGGGTCTGTGCTTTTGA
>JAPLIX010000232.1:4665-7472 GCA_026388865.1 Pseudomonadota bacterium
GGCCTCCATCGATTCTGTTGATTTAGTGGTCAACCGGTATGCGCAATCTGATGCATCGAACTTTTTGGATAAAACACTGTTTGTAGATGTAATGTCTTATCTTCCTGATGACCTTCTGGTGAAGGTCGACATCGCTTCCATGGCAAATTCCCTTGAAGCGCGTTCTCCCTTTTTAGATCATAAACTCATGGAGTTTGCTGCTTCTCTGCCACCGGAATTAAAACTCAAGGGGCTGCAATCAAAATATCTTCTTAAAAGGGCTTTTTCTCCCCTGCTGCCCAGGGAAATTCTTAACCGAAAAAAAATGGGCTTTGGTGTCCCTATTGACCGGTGGCTGCGCAACGAATTAAAGGATTTTACCTACGATATTATGTTGGAAAACAGGACCATCCAGCGGGGACTTTTCCGCCGGGAAGCCGTTCAGCTTCTTATTGATGAGCATATGGCAAAACATGCTGATCACAGCTACAGAATATGGACACTCCTGTTCCTGGAACTGTGGTATCGGATGTTTATAGATAAAACAAGGGTGTTGGGAATTTAGGCCATGAAGGCTCCCGTTGCTGTTTTCTATCTTATTACCAGTACCAATATCGGCGGGGCGGAGAAAGCCCTGCTACAGCTCATAAGAACTATTGACCGGCGGGAGTTTTCCGTCTATGTTTGTTCCGTTAAGAAACCGGGGGCGTTTGCGCGTGCACTTGCTGCAGAAGCAGATGGATTTTTTACTCTCAACCTTGCAGAAGACGGACGTGTAGCCGCCCTGATTAATTTTTTTCCTGGCGTACTGCACCTTATAAGGCTGATTCGCAGAATTTCTCCTTCAATAATTCATTGCTTTTTGTTCAGGGCCAATATATTGGGACGGATTGCTGGGCGCATAGCGGGGGTCCCGGTAATCATATCTTCAGTGAGGGTAATTGAAACCCGCGCGTTTCTTAAAAATGCACTTGACCGCTTGACCGCATCATTAGCCGACACCTACATAGCGGTTTCAGAGGCAGCGCGCACGTACACCATAGAACATTCTAAAGTTTCTCCTCAAAAAATTATTACAGTATATAATGGCATTGACTGCCATGAGCCCTGTCGAGAAAAAAACTTTTCCCGCAAAGCCGTTTCGTTGGATGAAAATGATATCGTGCTTGCCTCAATTGGCAGGTTGCACAAACAAAAAGGACACCGTATATTACTTAAGGCTTTGCCCCTTATTTTACCGGAGGCTCCCCGGACGCGGGTACTCCTTTGCGGTGAAGGCGGGGAAGAGCTATCCTTAAGAAAGCTTACGGATGATATGGGGCTTACAACGCAGGTCCGTTTTTTGGGCCTCGTAGAGAATGCCGCGCAGATTTTACCGCATATCGACATACTCGTTCTGCCCTCTCTCTGGGAGGGGATGCCACATGTGGTTCTTGAAGCTATGGCCGCCGGTCGCCCGGTCGTGGCTTCAAAAATTGAGGGAATTGATGAACTGGTGGTGGATGGTAAAACAGGGCTTCTCTTCAGTCCCGGTGATCCACGGTCGTTAGCTGAGGCGCTCCTAAAACTCATAACCAATCGGGAGCTGGCCCGGAACATGGGTGACGCAGCTCGCGAACACGTGATGAAAAATTTCCAATTAAAAAAAATAAAGATGCTTAGCAGCGCGTACTTCCGACAACCTGAATGCGCGAAAAAAACCTGCACCATGCCTGCAGCAGTTATAGCAACGGCAGAAGGGATCTTTTAGCTGCGATTATGATGCTCTATGTTTTTACGTTCATACTTTCTGTTGGGCTCTCTTTATATATTACACCAATAGTCCAAAAGGGTGCACTCCAGTATGATATTGTAGATCGACCTGATGGAAAATTAAAGCAGCAGCGAGAGCCGGTAGCGTATCTTGGCGGCCTTGCCGTTTATCTTGCTTTTTTACTCACCCTGGCTCTCACGTTTGAGCTCAGCAGGGAAATCCTGGGTATTTTACTTTCCGGTACAATTATTGTAATTTTGGGCATTATAGATGATTTCAAAGTGTTGCCACCAAAGGTTAAATTTATTGGGCAGGCGATCGCCGTGTTTGTGTTACTTAAGTCGGGTGTTTACATAAAACTGGTTTTTCTGCCTCACTGGTTCTGCCTGGTCCTCTCCTTTTGCTGGCTTATGGCGACGACCAATGCTTTCAATCTTATTGATGTTATGGATGGTCTTGCAGCCGGGATTGGCTGTGTGGCATCCTTTATTCTTTTTGTTGTCGCCATAATAAACCAGCATACGTTCATAGCCATCCTTACTCTGGCCCTTGCCGGCGCACTGCTCGGATTTCTCAAATACAACTTTGAACCAGCGAGAATCTATCTGGGGGATACGGGAAGCTTGTTCATTGGTTTACTCCTGGGGGCTCTGTCAATGATTGGATCCTATACGCAAGAAAATGTGGTTGCCTGCATAGTGCCAGTCATTATTTTGGGTATTCCTCTTTTTGATACCCTCTTTGTAATCTATGTCCGCTGGCTGCGGGGACTGCCCATTCTCTATGGAAGTCCTGATCACTTTGCCCTGCGCTTAAGAAAGTGGCGGCTTTCCACCAAACAGACGGTCATCATGAGTTGTGGGGCGAGCCTTGTGCTGGGGCTATCAGGTATTGCTATGTTATCAGTACCTTCAAATCTTTTTGCTCTGGGTATCCTGGCTCTCATACTGCTTTTGGGGGGGTGTGCAGCTTTCTTTTTAAAACAGGTAGATATGTCATTATAAAGGAGGTACTGTCAATATCCCGCATACGTGATTCCTAACTAAGGCTTGATTGGTGTACCCCTCAACACTAA
>JAPLIX010000232.1:7513-10868 GCA_026388865.1 Pseudomonadota bacterium
TAAGGTTGTCCATATTATAACAAAAATGGAACTTGGGGGTGCTCAGCAAAATACCCTCCACACAGTATCCCATCTGAATCCGAAAAAATTTCAGGTCTATCTTATTACCGGCCCTGGCGGTGAACTCTATGAGAAGGCGCTGTCATGGGGAAATACCCTGGTGGCACAGAATCTGGTTCGTGAAATCAGGCCGCTACAGGATTTAAAAGCCTTTTTTCAGCTGTGCCGTATGTTAAAAGCCATCAAGGCCACACACCCTGTAGCCGCTCCCGTTATTGTCCATACCCACAGTTCCAAAGCCGGCATTCTGGGAAGGTGGGCTGCCCGCTGCTCAGCCATTCACATAATAGTACATTCAATTCATGGATTCGGATTCCATGATCATCAGCCCTGGTGGATACGAAAAATTTTTATTTCCGTTGAAAAGCTCACCTCCCGCATCACTACCAAGTTTATTACGGTTTCCAAAGCAAATAAGGAGCAAGGGTGCGCGCTGCATCTTTTCTCTCCCGATAATGTGGTGGTTATTCGCAGCGGTATTGATATCCCTCATTTCCAACGCCCGCAGATCTCGAAAGGCGATGTACGTGCGGGGCTTAGCCTATCCCCTGCAGTTCCTGTTGTTGCCATGATTGCCTGCCTCAAGCCACAGAAAGCACCGCTTGATTTTATCAGGATTTGTGATCTTGTGAGAAAAGCTCTTCCTGAGGCACACTACCTGCTGGTGGGTGACGGGGTGCTGCGTGAAGCAGTTGAGCGGGAGATAGAGAAAAGACACCTGCAGCAGCGCGTGCACCTTTTGGGATGGCGCCAGGACATCGCTCACTTGCTCCAGGCGATTGATGTTTTAGTTCTCACTTCTCGGTGGGAAGGCCTGCCCCGGGTTTTCCCGCAGGCAATGGCGGCCGGAGTCCCTATCGTTGCAACCAGGGTAGACGGCGCACCAGAAGCAATTATGGATGGCGTAAATGGCTTTCTGCTTCCCTCTGGGGATCTGCCGGGAATGGCGCAGAAGATTATCTTTTTATTAGAAAACCCTTTTCAGACACGCAACATGGGGCAACAGGGAGCCAAAATAGTTGCGGAGTTTGACATTAAAAAAATGATGCAGCAGCAGGAAGCCCTTTATGAAGAGTTGCTGGCTGCCCGCGGATATACAGCACCCAATAAAGCCTAAGGTACTATAGCCAGGCTCCCCTGACGACTTATTGACAATTCTTGCGGTGATGATTATATATAATAGATAACACCAGCAGAGCTTGCAAAGGAGGATGAAAAATTGCCGATCTATGAATATCAGTGCACGGAGTGCGGGAAAATCTTTGAAGTTTTTCAAAGCTTCAAAGATGAACAATTGGAAAAGTGCAACTATTGTTCAGGGAAGGTCACCAAACTTATATCAAACTGCTCATTTCAGCTTAAAGGAACCGGTTGGTATCTTACTGACTATGGCAGAAAAGATAGTACTGCAACAAGCAGCAGTACCAGGGGGGGTGAAAAAAAACCAGATGAGTCAAAGGCCGCGGATACTACAGCATCAACAAAAGAAGAATCGACAAAACCACCAAAAGCTGATGACTAAGATGATACCTTTCAATACAGCCGGGAGAATTTTTTAATTATTCTGGAGTTATCGCTTATTTCGGTTTCCCTCCTTACTATTGGAGTTCTTTTTCTATAATCCCGCTTCTTCCCTTTTAAAAAAGCTTGGCAGAGATATCTTTTGGGACGGTAAAAATCCCAGCCCGATGACAATCACCGGCATCAGCTGTAAGAAGTGAAGGGCAATAGCGTAACTGAGAGCCGCTGCTTCCCCAATCCCAAAGAACGTGAGTCCCAGCACACACGCGTAGTGATAGTTTCCGACAAAACCCGGAGCTGCAGGAAGCATTACTCCGATTGCAATGATTACGGTCAGCGCCAGGGCATTGATGATTGAGAGTTTAAAACCAAAGGAAAAAAACATAAGGTAGCACGAAAAGGCGAGCAGACCCCAGATAGCAACAGAAAGCAGCGCCACCTTCAGTGTCTTTTGTATGTCAGGAAGGAGTTCTAATCCTTCAATAAACGCTTGGAGCTGATTTTTTATGATCGAACCAAACCTGGCAGGCAGTTTATCAAGGAGGGGATTGATGAGCCTCAGAGAAAAATCTTTTTTTATCACTAACAGCAACAATACAACAAAAATAACCAGCACCATTGCCAGTATTATCACGCCCGCTTTGAATATTTGAGGGGGCAGAGAAATGGTAAGAATGACGAGGCACAGCACAACCATCAGCGTCAGCAAATCAAATACCCGCTCCACTACAATGGTTGCCATCGTGGAGGATATGCGAATCCCGCTTTTCTGCTTCACCAGAAGTGGCCGGGTAAACTCTCCCAGCCGTGCCGGAAGAAGCGAAATGGTCATAAACCCTATGGCAGTAATAACGAACAGAGGCCACTGAGGATATTTTACGCGAGGCTCTAAAATGATGCCCCAGCGATAGGAGCGCAAATAAAGGACCAAAACCATAAGAAGCACAATGGGTATGGCATACAGGTAGTTTGCCGAGCGAAAACTTTTTATGACATCTGAAAAGTTAATGCCGCGCACGGCAAGAAAAATAAAGAGGGCACTTATAAGGCAGCCAATAAGGATGTTTTTTTTCATGAAATGACTTTTTTAGGCGACGCAGTCAATTAATTAGTAATAACATAACGCGTTGATCATGATATAGTGTCAGACAGTTTTTTTGCCCCAGCCAATAAATCGACTGTTTAGAAAAGAAACATAAACTAAAGGTTAATAAAAAAAAAGTCAAGATTATTCAACAAGAAAAACTCTTTACAAATTATTTGAAATTATTAATAATGCTAGCCAGGAAGTGTGCGAAAAATAAGCAGTAAAAAGAACTTATCTCAAAGGGTCTTCTATGCCAGAAAAACTGGGCGAACTTCTGGTTAGAAATAGTGTTATTTCTAACCAGCAACTCGCAAAAGCCCTTGAAGACCAGAAGGCTTCAGGGGGGCGGCTTGGTGAAAGCCTTATAAAGCTGGGGTTTATTAAAGAGATTGATCTGGTCCGTTTTTTAAGTGAACAGTATGGCATGCCCTCGGTTAATCTTACTGAAATAGCAATTCTTCCTGAAGTTATTAAAATTATCCCTACCGATGTGGCGAGTAAATATCAAGTCATACCCGTCTCCTTGCGGGATTCCACCCTGATCGTTGCTATGGTTGATCCATCCAACATTTTTGCCATCGATGATATTAAATTTCTCACTGGCTATCGTATTGAAGCGCTCATCGCTTCAGAATCGTCCATGAAGCAGGCGCTTGACACGCACTACGGAACTACAAAGGGCCTCGA
>JAPLIX010000540.1 GCA_026388865.1 Pseudomonadota bacterium
AGTGGCTTCCTGCTTTTGTATTAAGTCCCGCCTCCGGTGCAAAGTTTCACTTTTCACGTTTCACTTCATACCATATATCATTCTCGGCATTGCACTCACCGGCCCATGCATCGTTGCCTTGCCGGAAAGGTCAATATCCTCCAGCTTGTAGTAGTAGGTCTTTCTGTTATACACATCGTTATCAACAAATTCATAAGAAGCACCTTGGGTGGTTGAGCCTTTGGCTGAGATAAGGGAACCATTGATCTCTGCATATTCTCCACCTTCCGAATCTGAGCGAAAGAGGTTGAAGCCAGCATTGTCGATCTCGGAGGCTGTTGACCAAGCGAGAATGACCTGTCCGGCCAATCGAGAATGACCTGTCCGGCCTTTGGTGTTGCCGTAAATGATGCAAGGGTTATAAGAGTTGGGGCATTTTCCCATGCTGTCTGAACCCGGTAGTCAGGCTGTGATAGAAGCTCAAAATTAACCCATCCGATGTTCTCGCCCCAAGCATACCCATCAAATTTGCCGTCAGCATTAATGGTAACTCCATAGTCAACCGTAGCACAACTGTCAGTGTTTAGGCATGAGAAGCTTATCCATCCGACATTCTCACCCCAGACCCAGCCACCAAGTTTTCCAGAGCCGTCATTGGTTACGCCGCTATACTGCTGAGGGCTTAAGTTTATCCAACCGATGTTCTCAGTCCACACCCAGCCGGTAACGTTACTATCGCCCACGGTGACGCCGATGCCCTGAACGGGGTCAAAGTTAAACCACCCCACATTCTCACCCCAGGCCCACTGTGCGCCGTCATCGTTGGGGTCGATGTTTTCCGCCCGCGCTGCGTTGTGACAAAACAACATCAATGCCGCTGTAAGGCAGAGTATTATTTTTATATTAAATTTGTCTTTCATAAAAAAGCTCCTGTATTTTATGATACCTGCTGAAATGCCGCACCGTGTTTTCAAAATACACGGCAACCTCCATCGCCTTCAGATAAATGGGCAGGTGCTCGTAGTGCGCCATCAGCAAACCCTTACTTTAAAATTTTTATCGCCGACGGGGGCATGCCCCCTGTACCCCTATTGAAAACAAATGATCAATTGCCACCCCGAACAGGCCAAACGTAGGCGTGGTCGTTGGCTTTACTGCTGGTGCCCACGTAGACACCGTGCATGGTCACACACCAGGCGTTGGCGGAATTGGTAGCAACACTCGTGCCCGACCAGTAGTCGGCGGACTGCACATTTGTTGGTATGCTCTGAATAAAACCCGGCATTGTCCATGGAATAGGAGGAGAACCTGATTCCCACGTGGCTGGCGGATCTGTGCCGATTCCTTCAAGCTCCTCTTTACTCGGAAGACGCCACTGGCCTGCGGTTGAGCCATCTGTTAATCCTGCCTGCCCGCTTGCAAGGCTGTTGCAATATGCCACGGCATTGTTCCAGTTCTGATATTCTCCGCACGGGTTGGCGTTCTTCAGCCAGACAAGACCTGTTCGCTTGTCCGTTATTGTGCCGTTGTTGTTATCTACAAATCTCGGACCTACCTTCTCCTCAAGAGTTGCAAGCCTTGCTTCCATTGTGGAAAGCTTTGTGGAAAGCAACTGGTAAATATCCTCAAGCGAATGCATTGTCCCCACTGTCGGCGCTGCGGAGGGCTCAAGACTGCCTCCATGGCCAGTATTGGGAATAATAATACACACATAAAAGTAGTTATGGCTATGATTTTTAAATGCTTTGCCTTGCTTTTCATTTTTAAACACCTCCACATTGTTTTTATTATTGATGGGTAAATAAAAAAGCCCTCACCAGCAACAATTGCTGATTGAGAGCTTATCCTTCAACTACTTTATAATTTCCCGCCTCTTTCATTTCAATCACCTTTGTTTTCCATCTTAGTTTCTGCCTATGACTTAAACTAAGTGAGAGACTTACGAAATTGCCATTATTATACGCTTATGTATTGGACTGTCAATTTATTAAACCGGGAAGCACTTCTTTATACTTCCCTGCATAAGCTTGAACCACAGCTTGCACCCTTGAAAATTGGCGGTAAATTGGCGGTAAATTTAAGGCTGTCTTTCAAAACACCCTGCAAATCCTATAGTGACGGAACCACATCTTATAGAAGCGGTGATTTTGAAAATTATTCAAATGGAACAACGGGCTTTCATAATGGCAGTTTTATTAATAAAAGTGATGGCACAACAGAGTTTAAATATTAATCACAGAATAGACGTTTGGATGATTAGGGATTATTAAGAAAATACTATTTGCTACCGATAGTTTTATGGTATAGTAATAGTGCGATATGTTTATGAGAACACAGGATTTATGAAAAAGGAGGAAAGCAATGAACTGTTTAATATTGGTTAATAATCCAGAAAAATATTCAGGGAAATATGTCGCAAAAAAATCTTTTAAAAACAAAAATGTAGTTTGTTCGGGAAAAAATCTCACCAAGGTTTACGAGTCAGCAAAAAGGAAGGGCATAAAAGACCCTGTTGTGTTCTTTGTACCACTTAAAGGAATGGTACAGGTTTACTAAATGCTTAGGGATTGCCCGCTTACCACATGCGAAGACGGTTTTTGCCGTCCCATTCTTAATATTAGAATACATAATCCACACACCAATTTAAGTGTTGCAACGTATGGTATCATAGATACCGGCGCAGATGAATGCTCAATACCTGCTGAATATGCAGCAATTCTTGGACACGATTTATTAAAAGGAACGGTTAAATCCATAAACACCGGCAATGGTGTAACACAGGCTTATTCTCACACCACAACCCTTGAAATTTATAGCCCCGTTAATAATAATTCCATATACAGGCTCGACAATGTATTAATAGACTTCCTTCCTAATTTGCAAGTCGTTTTGTTGGGAGTAAAAAGCTTTTTGAGTAATTTTATACTTACCGTTGATTACCCACAAAAAAAACTTTCCATAATAATTCCCAAAAAATCTGCCTAATCCAAGCATATAATCTCTAAAATAGAGCAAGTCGGGATTGGCTTCACGTCTGACGCAAGCTCCCAACTTAAAGCATCGCTTTTGCTATCTACCCACCTGATAACTAAAGACAGGTAAGCCACTGGTTTGACCAGTGAGACTCAGGAAAGTTTGACATAGAGATTTAGTTTAAAAAGAATCCTCCTTTGTGCAAAGTGGAAGGGCTTAACGGTTGTGCACAAAGGAGGAAGAAAACATGTCATATGAAAGTTTAAGCCATTGCAAATGGGATTGCAAGTATCATGTTGTGTTTATACCGAAAGGGCGCAAGAAAGTGTTGTACGGAAAGATACGGAAGTTTCTTGGGCCGGTATTTCATGAATTGGCGCGGCAGAGAGGCAGCGAGATAGGGGAAGGGCACATGGTGGCAGATCATGTGCACATGCTGATCAAGATACCGCCGAAATATGCCGTGGCAGAGGTAATAGGATATATCAAAAAAAAGAGCGCGATCGCTGTGGCACGGCAGTTTGGAGGGCGGAAGCGAAATTTCAATGGAGAGAAGTTTTGGGCCAGAGGGTATGCGGTATCGACGGTAGGCTTTGAAGAGGAGCAGATACAAAAATACATCCGTCATCAGGAAATGCTTGACACGAAAGAATATGACCAGACGGAAGACAACCAAGCGGCCGGTGATAAGGACGATGGACGTTTTTAAACAGTACAACATATAACCTTGGCCACCCTTGGGGTGGCTCACAACCGTTAAGCTCCCCGCATTGCGGGGCCGTTATAACTACCGGCCCATTTCTTGCGACGGATTTTTTTATTGAAACATAATCATCACCGGCCTATACTTCATTCATCAGAAAGCGCGGTACGATCAATCTGCCTAATTTTTTTTTTTTTTTTTTATTTAGGGGTATATTTGGGGGTATATTTTCAACTGCTGTTCGCAACACCCTGCAAATAAAGGGTGAAACCTTCTATTCGATGGACTGCACCGCCACCATCTTCATCTTCCCTGCCAAAAGAATTCCTCCATATATGTATAAAATTTTCTTGCAGGCTTAAAATAAAAAAGAGTTCTCTGTCATCGTGACGAGAACTCTTTTTTCAAGTCGAACTTCCGCAAATTTATTTCATCATTTTTTCGATGAATGATTTATTAAATCTCCATGAGCCACCAACTCTGAACCCAGGAATAGACCCTTGTTTCGCCAGCTTGTAGACGGTTATTTTGGAGAGCTTTAAATACTCTGCCACTTCGTCTGCTGTGAGAATAGAGGTGAATCTTATTTTTATTTTATTGTAATATAATAAAATATACTTACAATATGTTGTCTTATAACATCATATTAATTCTTTTGTCTCTATTTGTCAAAATAAAAATTTCAATTTAATTTTATTTATGCAATAAGTTCAATATTTATCATATCACCTATTTTTAAAAATGTCATGTTTAATCAGTATATTGAAAACAATTAATGGATTTTTTATCGCTAGTAACGGCAGTAAATAATGCATTAATTTTTTAAATATTTTCATAGCAATCGTTATTATTTCAGAGTGACCAAAATAAAATGATACGTCTCATTTTATGGCAATTGTTCATGTTAAAATCTTAGAAATTAATTTTAGTAATAATTATTGCGGAAATCTTTATTATTACAAATTTCAGATTAATAGCTAACCATCTATTGTCCGGAGGAACTCACTATGGCAACTGTGCGTAAAAACATTATTGCGTTACTGTATGAAGGGAAGTGGACTGCGCGGGATATTACCAAAATGCAGCATATAACTGAAAAAGAGGTCTATGATTATTTGCGCTATATACAGCGATCGCTGAAGAGCAAGTTTAGAATGGTGCCTGCGGAATGTTTAGGCTGCGGATTTCGCTTTACCAAACGGTAACATCTAAAAGCCCCGAGCAACTGCCCGCTATGTAAAGGGGAGCATATTCAGAACCCGGGTTTTTATGGCGAGAAAAAATTATAGCAGAAGGGATATCGTTGCATGGAGGCGCGAGCCTCATTTTTTATAATAATTTTCCAGCTGTTCCATTAAAAAATTTTTGATTTCTTTTTGATAGTTCGCAGGTCCCTGGGCTGAGAGTTTATCTATGATGGTGCAGACCAGTTTATATAAAATTTCATCAATTGCCAGTGGCCTGCCATCAGGCCCAGAAAGGTCATTGATCACCACATCAGGAATTTTAAAATGAATTGCTTTGAGCCCCATGGAGGCTGAAGCAAACCGCACTTCTATGCTTTTTGCTTTTAAGCAATTAATTAAGAAGAGTTTCTTTTGCGGCCCATCCTGATGCTCCTGCTTGTCTGCATCATCGCGGTCCTTAAGGGCAGCGCGCGGGCTAACGTCATGTTTCAGCCAGTCAAGATTTAACGAGTCTTTATTGTGCTCAACATTAATGTAAATCCCGTGCAGCTTAAATTCCTCGATAGGGATTATATCGTGGGTAAGGGAGGAAAGTTTAACAGCAGCAGAGCATGTTTTGATGGAAAAAATGGGTTTATTGGAAAAGCCTTCGGGATTGGCAATAGTAAATTTATCGATTGATATTATGCCCCGCCAGGGATACAGCCTGAAACTGCCAATCCGTGCTTTAAGGCCCAGCGTATGGGTGAGGCGTGTTTCGATTACTTTGCAGACAGCAAAGTTAAACGCGATATAGGCCCCGTATACTATGCCAATTACTATAAGCGGGGCAATAAATTTTTTGCGATACATAGTACCTGAGCCTTTCTAATTACGAGTGCGCGGGAACAGCATGGAGAGCGAAGACCCCCGCATAATATTGGAGATAGCCTCCGGCGCCCCGGTCCCACGCAGGCAGTGTGTAAAAAAGCTTTTCGTCAAATGATTCTGCAGCGGCTTTATGGGCATGGCCGCAGATGATTACATCGATGCCGCGGTTAAAGCAGCCGGTGAGCGCCGCAGTTGAAAATTGAAACCGGGACTGGTCCTGGGAATCTATCACTTTTTTACTGGTGATAATGAATTTTCTGGCAAGATAATTTTCTATCCATCCGGGCAATATTTTATCAAGGAACCGATAGAGCGGCCACACTCTTTTTTTATACTGCTGAAACTTTAAATCCATGGTACAGAGTAAGTGCCCGTGGGTGAGAAATATTTTTTTATGGTCAAGAGTGATGGTAGCTTCTTCACCCAGGAACGTGATGCCAAATGGTGTCAGCGCCTTCTGCTGCAGCAGGAGATCACGGTTTCCAATGAGCATATAGATTTTTGAGCCCCGTGATGTTATCTCCTTCATGAGCGATAAAACCGCATGGTTATCATTAAAAACATTTTTATTATTGGCCCAGAAATCAAAAAAGTCTCCCAGGATATAGAGATCTCCTCCTGCGGCCTGCAGCATATCCAAAAATGAGAGCAGCAATTCTTTTCTCTCAGGGTATTCCCGATCCAGATGAACGTCTGCAATGAAAAAGGTCTGCTTCATAAAAATCCTGCTTCGTAAATGTTTATGTATGCCTTTTTTTTAAAAAAATGTCTATAATCAATTATATATACTATTCCGCTGGATGAACGGTTGCGAGGGATAGAAAAAATGAAAAAAATATATTATTTCTGGCCCTTTATTATTATGGTTTGCTGCCTTTGTTCGCCTGCTTTCTCCGGTCCCCCTGAGATAATTGCGCGCTCAAAGCCTATGCTCCATACCTTTGTAGAAATCAAGGCATGGGGGAATAATGCGGACTCGACAATAGAAGAAGCGTTCTTCGAGATGGAGCGCGTCAATAGCCTGCTTAATACCTATGATCCGGGAAGTGACGTTTCACATATCAATCAACAGGCCGGCGGGGCCCCGGTTCCGTTGAGCCCGGAGACCATGGAGGCGCTGAAGCGGGCTGTTTTCTTCTGCAGCATTACCGGAGGAGCGCTTGATATCACCGTAGGACCCCTGCTCAAGCTGTGGGGCTTCGGCAGGGATGATGTTGGATTATCCGGGAGTGAGCCGGATGCGCAGACCATACGCCGGGCAAAATCCCGGGTTAATTATCGGGAGATCGAACTTGTTGAGACACCCATAGCCGGCACTGTGCAGAGAACCGGAAGGCTTGCGAAAAAGGGCATGTGGATAGATGTGGGGTCTTTTTCTAAAGGTTTTGTTGCAGACAAGGCCATGGCTGTTTTGAAAAAACGGGGCATTCAGAATGCCCTGGTGATCACCGGCGGCACGGTCTGCGCCCTGGGTAAAAAACCTGATGGAACACACTGGCAGGTCGGTGTTCAGCATCCGCGCAAGCAGGGAGGTCTGCTGACCGTCATACCATTACAGAACAGTTCAACTTCAACCTCCGGCGATTACGAAAACTTCTATAAAAAGAACGGTAAAAGAAGAACCCATATTATTGACCCGCGCAGCGGCATGCCGGTGTCGCACATGCAGTCGGTGAGTGTTATTGCGCCAGATGGTATGACCAGTGATGCGCTTTCGACCGCCCTGTTTGTGCTGGGCCCGGAGCAGGGCATGCGCGTGGTAGAGAGTCTGGGTGGGACGGAAGCGCTCATTGTTTCTGAAGGCGGGAAGATATCCTGTTCGAAAGGATGGCCGGAGAAAAAAATCAGTTATTAAAAAGGGCAGGGTTCATACTAACTATGATTGAAGAGTCAGGCGTGCGGCTTTACCGTATGAACTTATTCCGCAATCAATATTTAAATATTTTCCGCTAGCCCGGCAGCGCTTCCGGTAGTAGTACCACCTTTTTTATATTATACAAATCAGCTTTGAAATTTTCCCGCTTGCCGTCCTTAACCGCGACGCCTTCAACGAAGGTTGCATAATCTGCAAGGCCGGTAGAGCCCCCTTTTTTCAATACCCGTGGAAATTTGTCTGTTGCTACAATTTCTTCATTGTTGTTCAATACTATTTTAATAGTATTTGCTGCTGCGCCGCGGATAAACTCAAATTGTTTCAGATTCCGGAATGGTATCTTCCTGGTTATCACATCGACGCGATGAGCATCTCCTGGAACGGGTACCATCACCTCAACAACCAGTTCCCTGGCATGATAATCATAGGGCTTGAGGAACGGGGTTTCTCCTCTCTCTTCCCACGCATACAATATTTTAAAATTTTCTACCGTAAACGTCTGGTTCCAAATGTCGAGAACCTGTGCCGTGAAAAAAGGGGGCTGTTCCTTTTCTCCACACCCCGAGCAAAAAAGGAATATGACTAATACTATACAGAAAAAGATAGTCTGGAAACGGAGCCAGTTACGTGCAGTCATTTTGTTATAGTTATTAATTTTTATCCCGATATTTTAAAAGCTTGACTAATTTATAAATAATTTATAAATAAACAATAGCGCAATTGTCAATAGATATGAATAAAAAACTTCTTCTTGACCAGATAAAAAAATTTCCTAAAACGGACCTCCATCGTCACCTTGAGGGAAGCATCCTGCCGGAGACCTTTGTAGAGATTGCCCGCAAATACGGTGGAGATCTGCCTGCCTATGAGGTTGAAGCCCTGCGGCCGCTGATACAGGTAGTTGACGACCCACCCAGCTTCCAAAATTTTCTCAGCAAGTTCAAAGTATTCCGTTGCTTTTATCCATGCCTTGAGGCTGTCGAAGAGATAGCTTACAGGGCCGTCCGGGATGCGGCAGAAGACGGGGTCAGATACCTGGAACTGCGCTACAGCCCAACCCACTTTGCCTGCAGTGGACGATTCAGCGAATGGGAGGTAGTACACTGTGTGAGTGGCGCTATAGATCGCGCCGGTAAAACCTTTGATATTATTGTTGTTCCCAACCTCACCATAAGCAGGGATTATGGCGTTGCGACCGCGGAGCAGACCGTTGCCATGATTGCGAGCCTGCCGCCCGGATCGTTTTATGGTCTTGATCTGGCTGGTGATGAGGTGAACAATAATGCGCACCCCTATGCAAGACTTTTTGCCCTGGCCAAGCAGGCAGGGCTGGGGTTGACTATCCATGCCGGGGAAGCAGGCGGTGCGGCAA
>JAPLIX010000485.1:0-2228 GCA_026388865.1 Pseudomonadota bacterium
CGGGGCTTGCTGTGGTTTACAGCAGGTCTGAGTTCTTTACGAACCGCCGTATACCGAACGGTACGTACGGTGGTGTGAGAGGACGGCAGGTGAACTAATCACCTGCCTCCTACTCGATTGCCCTTAACCCAGAGCAAATTAGTGAAAAATTTTTTGCATAAAATAACATTTGACTATTATTTTAATATTTTTTAAAGTCAAAAGCGGCAATGTTCAGGGAATCAAACATGCAAGATAATCCGCTGCTGATAAATAATATCCGGGTGAAAACAAACGATAAGATTGTTCTGAAAAACCCCCATACCCTGGAGGTAATCGCGCATGTCTGCAGGGCATCAATAACAGCAGCGGCGCAAGCGGTTGAAGCGGCCCATGCAGCTTTTGCGGTTTGCCGAAGTCAGCCTGCCTATCAGCGGGCGGCACTACTCAGGAAGACTGCTGAACTCATAACAAAGAATGGTGACGCGCTTGCTGAAACAATTGCGCTGGAAGCCGGCAAGCCGATAAAGGCGGCAAGAGTTGAAGTGTCACGGGCTGCGATGGTATTTCAGTTGGCCGCGGAAGAAGCATTGCGGATTACCGGAGAAGTTTTGCCTCTTGATATTGCGCCGGACGCCGGCAACCGGATTGGTATAACCAGACGGTTTCCGCTCGGACCGGTGCTGGCGATTACACCGTTTAACTTTCCGCTCAACCTGGTAGCGCATAAAATAGCCCCCGCGATTGCGGCAGGAAATACCGTTATTCACAAACCATCATCTGCTGCTCCCCTGACTGCCCTGAGGCTTGGAGAACTTCTGCAGGAAGCAGGCATGCCTGCCGGCATGGTTAATGTTATTCCGTGCACCCCTGATGTTGCGGAATCCCTGATCGCGGATGAGCGCATAAAAATGATCAGCTTTACCGGAAGCCCCGAGGTGGGATGGACTATCAGGGCACAGGCGGGGAAAAAGAAGGTTGCCCTGGAACTGGGGGGAAATGCAGGAGTCATTATAGAGCCTGATGCTGATCTGCACACCGCTGTCGAGCGCTGTGTTTTGGGCGGCTATGTCTTCGCCGGCCAGGTCTGCATATCCGTGCAGCGTATTTATATCCATGAAGCAATATATGAAGAATTTACCAGGGAATTTGTGGCAGGGGTCAAAAAGCTCAAGACCGGGGACCCCCTGCTTCCGGAAACAGATGTCGGCCCTCTCATCAGCCCGGCCGAGGTCAAGCGCGTGCAGGAATGGATCGAAGAAGCACAGCAACTGGGAGGAACAGTCCTCACGGGCGGATTTTATGAGGGAAACATCTATCAGCCAACCGTACTTGCAGATGTTCCAAAGGGCGCGCGCTGTGTAAGCAGCGAACTGTTTGCACCGGTTACGGTTCTGTGTTCCTATAAAAATTTTGACGAAGCAATTCGCGAAGTAAACGATTCCATCTATGGCCTGCAGGCAGGTGTTTTTACCAAAAACATTGACAAGGCGATTACTGCTTTCAACCGGCTGGATGTGGGCGGGGTCATGATAAACGAGGTGCCGACCTTTCGAGTTGATAATTTCCCCTACGGCGGTGTTAAACACTCCGGGTTAGGACGGGAAGGGGTGCGCTATGCCATTGAGGAGATGACCGAAATCAAGATTATGGTCCTGCATAATAGTATATAAGGCAAGGGAGCGGAAGAGTAAAAGCAAACGTTTTATGCAAACAGTATGAAAGATAAAACCACAGAGGACACGGAGAGTTTCTCTGTGTCCAAAAACAATTATTGCTCGTAATGCGTTTCATAACATTGAAGTATTGGCACAGGAGAAATTGTATTTTTATGCCAGCAGAAACTACTAAATAAAATTCTCATTTTATTAAGCCGTTGGGCACGTGTTAAGATAAATAGGATAGGGGAAAAGCAGGAAAACAGAGCACACAGAGAAGAAAGGGAAAGCAGGATTTGACTCTATTGAGATACAAGAAAAAATATTTCTCTGCGTTCTCTGTGGTTAGTTTTTAAATATGGGCTGAAGCAGAAGGAGGAGACGAACGATGAAAAAAAACACGGTTGTTATGCTGTTGGTAATTATGCTAGTTGCAGCTGCCGGCGCAGTCTATTTTTCCCAAAATACCATTGTTGATACCATTTCCCGTCCGGCTGTTGAAGAAGAAAAAAAAGCATGGCAGCAAAAGACCAGGCAGCTTGAAAGCGAAGTCAGTTCTCTTAAGGAAGAGATAAAAAAGACAGAGCCGGC
>JAPLIX010000485.1:2248-7294 GCA_026388865.1 Pseudomonadota bacterium
CGATTCCCCGGGAAAAACTGAACGACGCCTTTGGCAAAACGCCGTCTGCTGCACAAACGGAGAAAGCAGACAGCTGTGAGGAGGCAAAAGCCCGGGCGCTCAAATTTTTCAGCTACCTTGATCAGAACGGTTACCTCAAAGCCCGCTCTATTGAGGGCAATGCCTATGACCAGTACCAGAAGGTTATCGCTCTGCTCGAAAATAACAGGCCCTTGATAAGCGGTGAAACACAGGATTTATATACCCTGATGAGAAATATTTCCTACTTCTACCGGGTACTGGGAGCTAAGGATATACAGCTGGTCAGGGCACTATTGACTAAAGAATCAGCCCTTATGGAGCCGACAATAAAACTGTTTTTTGAATGGACCAGCCCGTGGCAGGAATGCGCAGAGCAGAACAGCGTGCGCCTTTCAGCAGAGGCGCTCTATGACTATGCCGGTTTTTTTCTCACGACCATTGCCGGGCATTCATATCTTGCGCGCAGGGACTCGAAAATAAGGACGGTAGTGCTCTACTATTGTATTATCATTCTTGATAAAGCAAACGAGCATGGCTTGAACAAATACGGCATTGATATCAGGCAGCCGCTTGATTCCGCCATTGATGATATTGAAAACCAGCGGGGACTTCTCTACCGCACAGATTACCTGAACACCTTAAACGCTCTTAAAAAGAGATACCAGGGACAAACAACTGCCGGTTAACCAGCAATGACAACAGATACTCTTTTTTCGCCGGTCTTGATTGAACTGCTGCAAAAAGCCCTGGAGACGCTGCCGGATGGGCTCATTGTTATTGATAATACGGGAGAGCAGCTGTTTACAAACACAGCGGCACTACAGATACTGCACAATAACAAGACCGCGCTCTCCTTTTATGAAAAACTTCTCTATCTGCTTTCTTTTGACCCGCTCAGCTTTCTGGAAGATACGGAACGGGAAGTGCTGATTAAAAATATAACCTATAACATCTCGGTGATTCCTCTTTTCACTAATGCACATAAGTCCGGCGTGGCTCTGTTTTTAAAGAATTGCCACTTGTTGAAGCATACCGAGGAAATTAAAACCGACTTTGTTTCTATTGCCTCCCATGAACTCCGCAACCCGCTTACGGCCATGAAAAATGCCCTTGAGATACTCTCTACCAAGGCAGCCGGAGATTTGACCGCCGCGCAGGAGAGTTTTCTCA
Source organism: Pseudomonadota bacterium (assembly GCA_026388865.1). Taxonomy (GTDB): domain Bacteria; phylum Desulfobacterota; class WTBG01; order CAIYCZ01; family CAIYCZ01; genus JAPLIX01. Next base: position 3,440 of record JAPLIX010000485.1, read on the forward strand.
AAATAGCCATGCGCAATGCCAACCGCATAGCCTCCTTGGTCAATGAATACCTGGACCTGTCAAAAATAACCCTTGATAAGGTTCCGTTTGAGTTCAAGACCTATACGGTACAAGACATCGTACTTCCGGTTATTGAAGAATTCAGGGAGCGGGCCGGACTGAAAAAAATATCGTTAAACGTTGATATTCCCTCTCAACTTCCCAAAATTCTTGCCGATATTTCCAAGCTAGAGCAAATGCTTGCAAATCTTGTCGATAACGCGGTAAAATATACTTCGGAAGGGGGGGCAATCACTATTACCGCGCAGGAAGTAAAGGTGCAGGTACGGGATAATTACGAGCAGTCAATGGTGGAACTAGTGGTAGCAGATACCGGCATTGGTGTTCCGGAGAATAAGCGGGAGCTTATATTTAATACGTTTTACCGTATTAACCGGGCCATGGAGGTAAAGGAAGAGGGTATGGGGCTGGGGCTGGCGGTGGTAAAAAAACTGGTTGAACGCCACGGCGGACAGGTTCATGTTGAAAGCAATGTGCCCAGCGGCAGCAGGTTCTGTTTTACCATTCCCAGCTATGAAGGGGAGCGCAGGGATGCAAACCTGCGGCTGCTTTTTGACCGTGAGTTTCAGCGGGCCCGGAAAAATCAGAGTTCATTATCCCTGATTGCAATTTTCATGGAGAATTTCGACGCCCTGCATCAGCACTGCGGAGAGCAGGAGGCCCGGCGGATTCTCGGGGAGCTGGAAGCCGCGATTAAACTCAGTCTCTATCATCCGGCAGATTTTTTTATTTCCCATAAAAGGGGGAAATGCTGGTTATTATTTGTGACACAGAACGATGCGGCGCTGATGTCGTATGCGGAAGAATCGAGCAGAATGCGGAGCGGATTTTAAGTACCCTAGCCGAAGCCATACATGTTCCGGTGCGGTTTCGCTTTGGCATAGCCGTATATCCGGATGATGCCCAGACCCAGCGCGAGTTGTTTAGAAAAGCGTTAGCCATGGCCAGAGGAGAAGCGCATGAAAAATAAAAAAATATTAATCGTCGATGATGAAAGCGATATTATTGATACCCTAAGCTTCCGTCTGCAGCAGGAGGGGTATGCTTGTATCTCCGCCGCCGACGGCGTAGAAGCTCTGAAAAAAGCCCGCACGGAGAAGCCCGGTCTTATCATCCTTGATATCATGCTGCCGAAAATGAACGGCTATAAGGTGTCGCGCCTTTTGAAATTTGACGAAAAATATCAGCACATCCCGATCATCATGCTCACGGCAAAAACCCAGGATTCTGAACGCATCACCGGCCTTGAAACGGGAGCAGATGGATATATCACGAAGCCGTTTGATATGGACACCCTGATTGCGATGATACAAAAGCATATGCAATAGAGTTAAGGGTCAAGGAGTTGAGGAGTGCCGGAGTTAAATAGCATAACGAAAATGAAACGCTACAACTCTTTAACTCCATAACTGATGACGTCGCAAAAAGCCGAAAAACGAACAATTTGTCATTGACAGCAGGGGACTTATTACGACTTTGTCATAACTCATATCGCTGAGGTTATTGGTGACCGTTTTCAGTTATAAAGCGCGCGATCAAAGAGGCAACGCCATCAGTGGTACGGTGGAATCTTCCACTATGGAACTTGCCGGTGCGCACCTTGATAGCCTGGGCTACATACCCATAGCTGTTAAAGAGCAGCCGACCTCACCGCTGCTGAAGATAGCTGATTTTTTTGTGCGCAGCATTCCGCCCGAAGATATAATATTTTTTACCTTCCAGATATCTACCCTGATAGGGGCCGGGGTTCCGCTGCTTGAGAGCCTCAAAACAATAGCGCAGCAGATGAAGAATGAGCAATTTAATAAAATTCTGGAACAGGCCTGCCGGGACATCGAAGGTGGAAGCAGCCTGTCAGAAAGCCTGGCTAAACATCCGAAATTATTACCTGAGGTGTATGTGCACATGATCCGCGCCGGTGAGGCCGCAGGAAAGCTAGAAGAAATTTTCAGCCACATTGCCGTGATGGCGGAGCACGAAGCGGAAACCCGGGAGAAAATTAAAACCGCAGTCCGCTATCCCAAAATGGTATTTGGCGCCCTGGGGCTGGCATTTTTGATTGTAACAGTATTTGTGGTACCGCAGTTTGTAAAGATATTTTCTCTGTTCAAGGTTGCGCTGCCGCTGCCCACCAGGATGCTCATCGTTCTGAATACCGTTATTCAGGGCTACTGGATGTATTGCGCAGGCGTGATAGCTGTATTGAGCATTGCCGTGGTGTGGTACATCAGGACCCCGCAGGGAAGACATCTGTGGGATACCATGAAAATAAAAGCCCCCATCGTGGGGCCGCTGTTTCTGAAAGCGTCGCTGTCCCGGTTTACCAGTATTATGGGGCTGCTCAATCAGAGCGGGCTCCCCATTATTGAAAACCTGCAGATAACAGGAAAAACTATCGGTAATGTGATTATTGCCGAAGCTATAGATGCCATCCGGGAAAGTGTTTACCGCGGCACCGGTCTTGCCGAGCCCATGAAAAAAAACAAGCTGTTTACCCCCCTGGTCATACAGATGGTTGCGGTAGGGGAAACCTCCGGTAAGCTTGATGAGACGCTGCCTAAAGTAGCAAAGTTTTATGATATGGAGGTTGAGAATGAAACGAAAAAGCTGGCAACATATATAGAACCGCTGCTGACGGTGGTCCTGGGTGCGGTGGTTCTGTTTTTTGCGCTGGCGATTTTTCTGCCCATGTGGGACATGACCAAATTTGCCAGGGCTTAACGATAAGAAAAAGCGTGACAAACAACCAAAATTATTTTATAGGAGGAATTGAAATGGAGCGAAATCAAAAAGGCTTTACCCTTATCGAGCTGATTATCGTCATCGTGATCCTGGGTATCCTGGCAGCAGTTGCGATACCGCGGTATATTGATTTAAGACAGGATGCAGCAGATGCAACGGCAAAAGGCATCCTGGGCTCACTTCGTTCTGCCAATGCCATCATGTTTGCGAACAATGTAGTCAAAGGTACGACCGCGACATATACCATGGGTGATATTGCGACCACCAATGGAGGTGTTCCATTGCAAGGTGTGGTATTCACAGCGGCAGCCACAACGATTAATGTTGTGGTCGGGGGCAACACCTACACCTTTACCCTTACCCTTACACCGCAGGCGCCAACTACCATGGGAACAATTACTGCCGGAACGGGGACCTTTGCTACATGGTAATCAGTACGTGTTAATTAGATAACATCCACTATAAGGAGGAAATGACATGCTGCAAAACCAAAAAGGTTTTACTCTCATTGAACTCATCATGGTAATCGTCATCCTGGGCATCCTGGCTGCAGTTGCCATCCCGCGGTACGTAGACCTGCGGCAGGATGCAGCGGACGCCACGGCGCGGGGCATCCTGGGCTCGCTGCGGTCTGCCAATGCCATCATGTTTGCGAACAATGTAGTCAAGGGCACGGTCGCGGCCTATACCATGGGCGATATTGCGACCACAACGGGAGTTCAACTACAGGGTGTGGCATACGTAGCCGCCGCCACAACGATTACTATTGTGGTCGGAGGAAACACCTATACTTTTACCCTGACCCCCACACCGCAGGCGCCGACCACGATGGGAACCATTAATGCAGCCACCGCTACCTGGTGATAGTGCCGGGTTCTGCTGAATGATATGCCTGAAAACTTTATGAGAAGGGTCAAAAAAGCTGATGTCGCGGCTTTCTTGACCCTTTTCGTATTATCACTGCTTTTTTTTTATGACCTGTTCGGTGGCCGGTATCTTTTTATTGAACGGGATCTGAGCCCGTACTTTATTCCGCCGCGTTTTTTCTGGGTC
>JAPLIX010000485.1:7320-10122 GCA_026388865.1 Pseudomonadota bacterium
CCGCTCTGGAACCCCTTTCAGTTCTGCGGCCAGCCGTTTTTTGCCAATCCGCAGTACGCTATTTTATATCCGCTCAGCAGCCTTTTTTTTATTCTTCCTTTTGATATTGCTTTCAACAGCATCATCATAATCCATTTTTTCCTGGGCGGATTGTTTATCTATCTCCTGCTCCGGGATTTGGGAAGCGGCCCCGCCGGAGCCCTTATTGCCGGCCTCTCTTTTATGCTGAGCGGATACCTGCTCTCGATTCACAGCCTCCTGCCCACGCTGCTCACGGTCGTCTGGACGCCGCTTATCATACTGTTTTTTAGGCGGGCTTTGCTTAACCCCGGTCTTAAAAATGAACTTATCACCGCGGTTTTTATGACTGTTTCCTTTCTGGGCGGCGGGCTGGAAAATGTTTACGGCAACATTATAATACTTTTGCTGATGGTGCTGTTTTATGCCGGGAGGCGGCAGAGCATTATCCGCAGAACCGGCAGCATGCTGCTGGTCATGACGGTGTTTGTACTGCTGTCAGCAGTGCAATTGATCCCGTTCCTGGAACTGTTTTATCATTCAATCCGGGGAAGCGGCCTTTCCTTTATGGAGGCTACCATCTGGAGTTTTGCTCCCCGGGATGCACTGCTTTTCTTCCTTCATGATGCGTACGGCTATTTTCTCAACATGGATAAATACTGGGCTAACCAGTGCTGGATAAAAACCCTTTATACCGGATCGCTTCCTTTTGTACTCTGCACGCTCTTCTTCTTTCTGGGAACAGGCAGGCGCTTTTATGTTGCGCTTATGGCGGCTGCGCTTTTTTTGGCCCTGGGCTGCTACAATCCCCTCTATCAGCTTCTCTATACCTATGTGCCGATTTTCAACGGACTCCGCTATCCGGTTAAATTTCTCTATATATTCATACTGGCCCTGTGCATAACCGCGGGCCTGGGGTTTGAGCGCCTGAAAGATTATGCGCAGCATGGCCTGCGAAGACACTCCCTTACCACTTCTTTTTTAATTTGCTCCGTACTCAGCGGAATTATGCTGCTGGTGATGGTATTCAGCCATGAAGAAATAGAAGGGCTGCTCAGGCTGTGGGGTTTTGATGCTCCGGCATATAATTATATTGCGGTCAACCTGCACCATGCAAAACGCTTTTTGTTCTACACCATGATGTTTTTATTTGTGCTGTGGGCAGGCTGCGCGGACCAATGGAAAAAATGGGTACAGTGTTTACTGATACTGCTTCTGGCTGCCGACCTGTTCGGGATAATGGGGTTTTATTCAGTGGATAAAGCTTCAAATTATTTCAGCAAAACTAAAATTGCAGATATCATCACGCGGGATAGCACACCATTCCGCACTTTTACCACGGGTAAAACCGTCGACAATAACACCACGGTGCAAGTTCCCTATCAATTTGTTAATGCCGATGTATCAAAAGAAAAACATCTGCCTCCTTACAACCTTTTATACCGGCAGCATGACATGTGGGGCATTGATGTGATCCGCCTGCAACGGCCGTCGGAGCTTTACGCAGCGCTCATCAGCAGCAAATCACTTGCTGCAACCAATCTCATTGATTTGTACGGGGGAGATAAGGAAGAGCTCATAAAGAAAAACACCATAAAACTCTACCGTCACCGCAATCCCCCGCCCCGGGCCCGGCTGCTCAGTAATTTTAAGGTTCTGGAAGCTCAGGCAATGCTTAACGCCCTTTCTGCACAAAGTTTTCATCCGGATACAGAAGTGTTTCTCGAGGAGCTGCCCCAATGGTCTAAAGAATCAGTTACTAAAAAGACCGGGCAAGGGGGGGTCGGGGAAAAGGTGGCATTGAAATATGAGAGCAACAATCGGGTGTATTTCCGTGTTGCTGCTACTCGTGATACACTGCTGGTGTTAAGCGACACCTGGTATCCGGGATGGAAAGCTTTCGCATATCCGGTGCGGAACAATCAGGCAGATGAGAAAAGAGCGCAGCAGAAAAAGATACTCCGTGCTGATTATGCATTCCGTGCAATTGCCCTTGAGCCGGGGGAGTACGAGGTGCGGTTCGTGTATGACCCGGTAAGCTTCAAGGCAGGGATGGCGGTTAGCATTCTGGCGGCCCTCGGGATAGCCTGGCTCCTTTTTATAAATAAGAAAAGGAGACCGGCTGCTTTTTGAGGGGACGCCGGCAAAGATATGACAAGGCGTACAGCACGAATACCGCAAGCAGCAGCGCTTTAATGCCGGTCAAAAATGAAAGGGGCTCCAGCAGGCCGCCCAGAGCTGCTCCCATCAGATTAGCCCCGAAAGCCTGATCCTTAAACGGGGTCTGACTGAATGATGTTATAAAAATAATCCCGGAAAAAAATATCGGCGCATTTAAAAGCAGCGAAGCAATGACCGCTTTCCCCGCATAGCCCAGACTGTTGAGCATCTCCAGTGGCACGACATAGAGAACGAGTAGTGATGCGCCAAGGGCGACATATGCCGGCTCGCAGTTTTTCACCCGGAACGCGTAAACAACGGCATTTGCTCCAAGGGTGAGTACAAGGATTGCTGAGATAATATATGCGTTGACCAGCCAGGTGGCGCCAAACAGCAGTGCCGCCTTGCTGACGTTTTGAAATTCAAGAAGCATAAAGGCACAACCCAGGAAAAAAAAGTGCCGGTTGCTGCTGAAAATGCCGGCACCGCCCATCAGCCGGGCCGCCACCATAAAAAGCACGACGAGTGACATGACGATAAGAAGGTACATGACCGGGATGGATGGTGTTTTTATGTATAGGTAAGGCCAGTCATCGGAAGCCGGCGCTACAGTCCCGGCAAAAG
>JAPLIX010000485.1:10150-12024 GCA_026388865.1 Pseudomonadota bacterium
AAAGAAATAGAGTTTTTTTCTACATAGTTCTTCAGGTCTGTCTGAGACTCCACGAAGCGTTGCAGCAGCTCCCGGTTGTTTCCGGTTACAAACATGATCCCTCCCCAGTTTAAATTATTCGTCAGCAGCATGGTTCTGAAGACATAGGGAACCCCGCCAAAAACTTTTTTCAGTGTCCCGTAGAGCCGGTCACCCAGCCAGCCTTGTTCCACCGCAAATGACAGCGCAAGAACACCGTCATCTTTGAGCAGCCGCCGCGCCTCGCGAAAGCTTTCCTCAGTGTAGACATAATTATCCAGCCGCATATTGTTGTACTGGGATGAGATGGTGTGGGAATCGAGCAGCCCGAAAACAATCAGGTCATAGCGTTTATCAGTTTTTTTGAAATACGCCCGCGCATCATCGACAATGACCCGCACCCGGGAGTTCTGATACGGCTTTTCCGGGTGAAGCTGTGCTCCCAGCGCGTAAATGCCCGGATCTATTTCCACGGCATCAATTTCCCGCGCAGAGCCGCGCAACGCGCCGGCGATGTCATTGCCGGCTCCGGCACCGACAATGAGGACGCTGTCAAAACGGTCTTTCAATGTGTACGGGATTGCATACTGATTAAATTTGACGGCTGCCGGGTCGGCGCTGAGCCGGTGCTGCCGCAGAAAATCCCGGGAAAGATTGGTAGCGCTCATATAGCTGACCGAATTAACAGTGATGAGATATCCGGTCGGCACTTCCCCCGAGAACATCGGGAAAACCTCCAGCTTCTGGTAGGGGCTCCATACGACCGCCCTGTCAGGTTTGTCAGTGCCGGTCACCAGCAGAATTAAAATTGATGCTGCTCCGGCAGCTGCAGCATATTTTTTTGTCTGTGGTATAAAAAAGAAGAGCATGCCCAGTGCAATCAGCAGCCATATCCACGGCGGCGTGTAATAAAATGACAAGAGGCTGAAAGCCCAGATGCCGATAAGGCTGCCGATAATATTAATTGAGTAGGCGATTATGATATTGCGGTGATCGCTCAAAAGGCTTCCCAGTATCTGCCCCAGCGGGATAAAGGCCGCCAGAATCATGAGGAACAGAAAAACGGTCAGGCAGACACCCTGGAGAGCGGAGAAAAGATTGCCCTTTGAGGGCTGGAACCAGATAAGAGAGTCTGAAAATCCGCTGAGCATATCAGTAATCTGCAGGAAGGGGCTGGATTTAACGGACAGGGCTATCAGCACCAGCATGGCCAGTGTTAATAAGATATTTGGCTCCTGTTTCGCACGATAGCAGCCCACGCCAACTCCCATAAAACAGGCCAGCAGCACCAGATTGCTCACATAGGCAAAAATCCGCACCTCGGTTGAGATCCAGCGGATTAACAACAACTCCAGGAACAGCATTAAAAAACTGACCGTGAAAAGCTTCCTGTTGTTTCCCTGCATAGAGAATCCTCCCGCATTTTCCACCGCACATGGAACTTGTTATGCTGACTCATCACATGGCAGAATGCATAATGGCCGCTTGGCACGTACCGGCATTATATATATTTTTGCCCGCATGATGTCCATGTTTTATCGTTGACACCGCGATGAATTTTAGTTACATGGGTGGTGTTGAGAACAATTTCTTAAGGTCTACTATGCCACAAGAAAAAAATAATGAGCGGAATTTTTTACGGAACGACAGAGCGCTGTCTCTCGTTGAGCTGCTGATTATCCTGGCAGTGTTCGCGGTGTTTACGGTGGTTGCGGTTGCCCGCTATAACAGCCTGTCACGGCAGGCTGACGAGGCAACGGTCAAAGCGTTTACCTGCATCCTGCGTGCAGCAGCAACCATTACCTATGCCAATGTCGCGCTGGGCAATGTCCCGGGAAGCACCATTCAGAATATCA
>JAPLIX010000485.1:12052-13460 GCA_026388865.1 Pseudomonadota bacterium
GTGTATGACAATCTGGAAGATAAGGGCGGCATTCAACTCGCGGGTGACAATTCTTTTACTGCAAGCATTAATGGTAAACAGTACCGCTGGCATTACAAACCACCGCTCACGGTAGAGGAAGGGGTTGAATACTGAATCTATGGAAGCGGATGAACGCAGTATCTTTAGATCTTTACCTTTGGGGACGTTGTTACTTACGTTGCTATGTGGTTCAGCTCTCCAGTTTTTCAATCGCCCGCGTAATGCTTGATGTGGCTACGCCTAGACGTCGTGCAATCTCAGCCGCTGAAAGCCCGATCTCTTCCATGCCGCGTCGTGCAATCTGGGCACGCGCTTGGCTTACCTTTGACCGCCGGCTGCCGTTCTCAAGTTCTTTCTGGCTGATCTGCCCTTTTATGCATTCTTGCTCGATGATCTTTGTCAGAGTTAGTCCTGATCTTTTGAGCTTCATTTGCCGAAGCGACTTGTCTTCTGCTTCTTTGATAACTTGTTGCACGAAATCACCACTCCCAAGGACCCGTTCGTCCGTCTCCTCCCTCTGGCCTTTCCGTCTCAAGGAGAGGACATTGGACCACCCACCGAGACTCCGAACAAGCCCGCCGCCGGAAAACCGTGGATCGTGGCCCTGATTCATGCCTTCCTGGATAAAACGCCTGTATTCCTTTATTGTTTTTCTTTTCGTGCCTCCGAACTGTTCCAATACCGTTGCAGTATCCATCCATGGGTATTTTGCCTTTTCGATAATAGACCGATGGCCGCTCCAGGGGTATTTGTCCATCTCTGTAATCGTCTGGATGATCTTTGCCCGGACGGGGTTAAGATGTATGTATCGAACGAGGGCTAGGAGATAATTGTCCTCGTCGCAGAGTATGGATTTGTACCGGTTCTCGAAGAGATGTCCCCTCCGGCGGTGCCTGCGGTTGAAGTATTGGGCGTACCAGGTAAGAAGCTTCCTCATGACGCCTGATATGCCGCTTTGTCCGCTTCGGAAAAGGATATGAACATGGTTGTCCATGAGGACCCAGGCGTAGACGGAACATTTTGCGTCCTGAATGTTTTGTCCGAGGCGTTCAAGGAACTGGGCTTTATCCTTTGTGTCGCGGAAAATGTTTGATTTGTCGATTCCCCGGACCATGATGTGATGGAGAGCGCCGGGGACATCTAAACGGGCTTGGCGTGGCATGGTTCGATTCTACTGACTTTTGCAGCCCTGTCAAGTATTATGCAACGTAAGTAACAACGTCCCCAATGCTTCCTATCCCCAATGCGTAACAGTTTAGTCCTTTTAGAGAAATAAAGCAGCCGGATGAAAAATATTTCATACTATGCTGTTTTTTTATTGACTTAATACATGAGTAATAATACTCTTGTATATAGATGCCCATAAAACAAGAGAGGAATACCCATG
>JAPLIX010000173.1 GCA_026388865.1 Pseudomonadota bacterium
TTTGTAGGCCATCCTAAGAGGCCGATTCCCAAGCCCACTCGGTAAAATGACCTCCTGTCAGGGAAAACTCCGTTTCGCTACGCTCCTCTGCGTTTTCCCTGACAACTCTCTGCTTCTATAACCTTGTAGTCTTTTAATGTCCAGATTTTCCGACATCAATTAAAAATTGCGGGGCTTATAGTAATACAAACAAGGTTCAAAAGTATTTGGGAGGATGTTGCATTAAAGAAAAGTGTATAGATCGTGCCAACATCTTGTGGTGCCATTAGAGGCTGAAAAGTATAGACTATGTATCAGCAGAGTGAGTTGTCACCTTTCAGTCCTTTCAATACGTTACGCAAATTGGGTAAATTTTTAACTAACCAGTCTTTAATATTATCTTGTTTTTCTTTTTTCATAGTACGTCTTCAAAAAGTTTTGGACAGGGATGATAATAAATTAAGAGATGGTTTTGCCTAAGATATACTCCTTGCTTAGCTAACCTATTGCTAACCTCTTGAAATAAAAATATGGCAGTAAATAATATTCTGGTTTTAAAAGAATTCCCACTATTAAACCTAAGCTTGTTTTATGCCACACAGTTAACACATTTTGTTCCTCGGGCTTAATCATATTGTAGAAAAACAATCCTATGTTCGCTAATATGACGCCTATACAAGACCAGATAGGAATGCTTAATAGGCTTGCCCCAATAGCTGCCCCAAAAAATTCTCCCGCGTTATTAGCGTTCTTAGCTGTTGCCATATAGCCATTCTTTAAAACCATTATGAAACATAAGACAATAAAGACCGTCTTTGCGTTTACTTTGTCTGGCATATGCAGCCCTCCGTTTCTTTTCTTTGTTTACTGTTAAGAAATGACCTTTTCCAATGCACAGTAAATATACTTTATGCCTATCGCTTTGTAAATAATAAACGGCCCAGGCATTACACCTGGACCGTCTTTCGGGTACGCCCCATGAATGACATGGCACACCGTTGCCGAAGGCGCTCGGCAATGGACCTCTTATTTTATTTTTCTGCTTCTTACCTCAACTGCTGCCCTCTGATAGCGTGGCTGCTGCAGCAGTTCCTGTCGGTATTGTCTTTGCCCTGCCATATCAGGTATTATTACAACCTCACGCTTATATCCACCGCCCATTCACTGTGCAGTAATTGTGCAGTAGACAAGATATAAAAAGAGGGAACACCGTGGTGATGTTCCCTCTTTATCCATAAATTTTACAAGCAATATCGAACAACAAGCATCAGCAACTATTAAACCATCTCCCCCTGCCCTTACATGGGGTTCAAGTGGTCGCTGGTTCAAATCCAGTCGCCCCGACCAGTAAAATCAAGCACTTAGCAATTATGTTAAGTGCTTTTTTTGTCTCGACTGTATAGTTTTTGTATAGTAGAAATTGGTTGGACACAATTTTTTGTATGGAAAAAGCGGAGTCAATGAATTACTGACTCCGCTTTATTAATTTGTACTTTTAATATCAGTGCTATTTTCTAAATATTCCAAAAATTTGTCTTGGTGTTGCACTCACTGGCCCATGCATGGTTGATGTGCCGCTCAGGTCAATGTCTTCCAGTTTATAGTCATACGTCTTCCAGAATTTACCCTGACGCCGATTCCCCCATTTTATATTCTGTCCATCTCAAAATGAATCCTGACAATCAACGGTTTTGAGTAGCAAGCCATTCATCAACAGCATTTACCTTAGCGCGCAGGTTCAGGATAAAGGGCTGGCGATTTTGGATATGGCGCGACTGTGCGTCGTATTCTTCCTGGGTTATGCGCTCAACCACTTTCTTCTGGTCCCCTTTATACAGCTCAAGATATTTTTCAATCATGTCTTTATAGGCGACAGCCGCGGCAGCTGCTTCAAAAAGATAGCGCTGGACGTCCTCACCGGCAAGTATGCCACTGTGTGGCAAACAGATTGCCCGGGGCTGCAGATCCCGAATTTTTTCAATCGAGGAGATATAGTTTTCATAGCTTACAAGATACGGGCTGTGAATAAACCCCTGCTCAAGCGCACCAGCCGCATCACCAATAAATGCAATTCCGGTATCAGGAAAATAGTAGCTTAAGCTGCCGCGCGTATGGCCGGTAGTCTCAATCACCCGGCACACTCGGCCATTGTCAAGCTCGATGCAGTCGCCGTCCTTAAGTATGTAAGTAACCTGAAGCGCCTCAAAAGTTACATCTTCGCTGGCAAGATCTGCTTCCATGCTTTTTTCGTATTCAGCATTAAGTGTGCGGATAAGCTCAACGGCATTGGGTCGCTGTAGCACATCAGCTGCATGCTGGCTCGCGGCAAGCCGCGCAGATGGTATTTTTCGCAGGAGATAGGCTGTGGCGCCACAGTGGTCAAAATGCGAGTGTGATAGGGCTATAATAAGATTTTCGGTGCTGCTCGTACAGGCCCGCAACTCCTTCAAACACAGTGGGCCGAAAACCGATACTCCCGGGTCAAAAAGCATGGGCGGCAAGCTTGTGCAAATGGCTGCAGTCACATGTCCGCCGCCAAGTGAAATGAAATCTTCAAATTTGTGGGTGAACTCAAAGGACAATTTTTTCTGATTCATGTGTGGATTCCTCCTCAGGTATTATGCCAGGTACTGTTGCGTGATCAAGGAGAGAAGAATCTTTTATATTGAATTTTAATGCTATCTCCAGCCAGTCCAAATAGGAAAGCCGTTTTCATTGTGGACCTTAATGATTTCATCTCAAATTAGTAACAATTATTACGGGATTAGTTTTTTAGATATTTGTTCGAGATTTAGTGTGAGACCAAATCGGTTTTTTGCTGCCATGAGAATTATTAAGGCAGCCTCGTCAATGCTTAACCTATCAGTATTAATTTCTAAATCAAAGTGAGGTTCATTTTTCCACGCAGAATATTTTTTACCCAAATTCTTAACAACCTCTTTTATGAAAAGTTCCCTGTTTTTATCAGATGCCAGAATTTTATTTTGCGCAGCTTTTTCACTTAACCCCTGACGCCTTTGTAAATTCTCTACCCTTGTATCAAACGATGCAGTAATTCTAATCCTAAAAGATTCTGGAAGAAAAATGTAACCCCCACGGCCAAAAATAATAGCATCATTTTGCGCTATGACAAAAAGTGCTTTCGGTAATAGATAAAAGTAGGCATACTTATCTGGGGCCCCAAACAAATCAGATAGGAGTGCTTCAATTTCATTTTGATACTTTTCGTCAAGAGCTTCAAACATTTTTGCTTGAAATCCTATATGGGAACGGCGGGCCATAACATCTAATATATTTTTATCCCACAAGGGCCATTTCAGGCATTGTGACAGGACTTCCGCAATTTTTGCCCCTCCACCGCCTAATTGCCGTGAAATGGTGATAACTCTTTGGGGGTATTGAGAACCTCTTTGTTTTTTCCTTTCTGTTTCAAGTAGAAACTCATTAACTGCTTTTTCAACTAAAGTTAATTTATTGGGCACTTGGTAAGTCATGGCATTTATCCTCCTATAAAGTTTGGGACAGCTGTGATATAGTAAATCCCAATTGAGGAAATTTATCAACACTTTATCAACTTCAGGATTACGAGCACAACTTCGTCGTCATTATCAAGGACAGGACAATCTATAAAAACATGCTCAATTAGGATGGCATCCTTGCCCGTGGTGGCCTTCCGCACGTTGCAGGCGGATAGCGCCAGAAGGGGGATCGGCACCATACTTCAAGAGGGATTATGAATACGCCTAACAGCTCGACACTCTGCTTCTTTCCGGGGTTTGAGCAGATCCGTGTTACAACAGCAGACGCCGTAATTAATGGTGTGATCGGAGGAAATGGACCGCCTTTGCTGCTTTTGCATGGCTGGCCACAGTCCCATGTGGAGTGGCATCGGGTGGCACCACTGCTGGCCGGCCAGTTTACCGTCATTGCCACTGATTTGCGGGGATATGGCGACAGCAGCATTCCTGCAGAAGGCAGCAACCACGAAGGATATTCCAAGCGGGTAATGGCAGGTGATCAGATTGAAGTAATGCGCAGTCTAGGATTTGATCATTTTGCGGTCGTGGGGCATGACCGCGGCGCGCGAGTTGGGCAGCGCATGGCCATTGATTGTCCCGATGCAGTAACAAGGCTTGCGTTGATAGACATTGTTCCTGCATATAAAGTGTACACCCATATGACCAAAGAATTCGCAACTTTTTACTATCACTGGTTCCTTCTGACCCAACCGCCGCCGCTGCCGGAAACTATTCTTGGAAACAATGCAGAGTTTTTTCTTCGCACCTGGGCCTTTAGCGGACTGATTCCTGATGCGATCACCCCTGGCTATGGGGCTTCTTTACGATGTGCTGGCCGAATGGCAGGAAAAGGCCATAACTGTGAGCGGCAAGGCATTTGACGGCGGGCACTGGCTACCAGAGCAATTTCCTGAAGATGTTTCCGCCGAGCTAATATCGTTTTTAAAGTAGAGCATTGACCGGCTTTTCCGGAAGCTCATAAAAACCGCGGCCTTTAACGCATGAAGAGTAGAAACTTGTCAGCAATTTCTTTCAGAATCGGCACTTTGTCGCATCATACTACAAATCAGAATGCTGTTAGGTCCAATCGCACACAATATCTTGAGGCTGTCTTGGTCATTAAAAAAGTACAGATTTTGTGCCACAAGCAAGAGAGGTCATTCAAGTTAACCGATTGCAGACTATAACATGCTATACGTAACAAACCTGATTTTTCAAAGTTAAATTGGTTGGTTATATGATTTTATAGTTTTTGTTTTTATAGTTATCAAGCCACTTTTTTATTTCAAAACGAACTACGAAAGTCAACCTCTTCTTCTCCAGGATAAAAGCCGGTCCGCCCGTGCGTCAAGCCATGACGTGCCAGTATCCTATCGATAGTGCGCAATGACGGGATAGTTGGCTCATGCTGTTCTTGCATGTGC
>JAPLIX010000498.1 GCA_026388865.1 Pseudomonadota bacterium
TTCTCACCCTGTTCCTGGCAACCTTTATCGGCTTCAATTACGGGGCAAACCTGTCTCTCTTTCCTTCCCTCTGCAAAGACCTCTGGGGCCTCAAGGCCTTCGGCATTAACTACGGCATCCTGTTTACCGCATGGGGTGTGGGCGGATTTGTGCTGAGCCGCATCTCGCAGATGCTCCAGGCAAGCAGCCAGGGCAGCTTCACCTGGTCATTCATCCTGGCCGGCATTCTGCTGCTCATCGGTGCAGTCCTTGCTTCAACATTAAAAACTACCCCGGAACGGCTTGCCAGCACCCAGAAACAGACTGCCGGATAACACTGTTAACACCCCAGGGTTTAACAACAAAGCCCGTTCAGAGCTGTTCTGAACGGGCTTTTCTTTAGTGGGAACCTTTTTCTTATACTGAACGCTGTATATGCGTGGATTCATAAAGGAGTCATTGCGAATCCCGTGCTGACGGGATGAAGTTATCTTTCGAGATTGCCGCGTCGCTTTCGCGCCTCGCAATGACTATTTTTTCGTGTTGATCACAGTACTTATTTTTCCTCTATGGTCTCTTCCACCTTCATGCCAAAATGCCGGCCGGCCGCTTCCACCAGCACCAGGACTTTAGTTCCCCGGCTGAGTTCAACAACAGATACCGGGGTGCCGCCGGGTGCGGTGAGACGCACGGTCTCGGCATTCTGCAGGATTGCGGAAAATATCCTGTCCTGACAGGCAGCTTCGATGAACACCAGGGGCCGCTTCTCTATTTTAACCCGCCCCACCACTGCCTGCTCGGTCTTTCCCTCGCTGGTTACAATGAGCACCGGGTCCCCGGCTTTCAGTTCTGAGAGATAGCGCGTCGTGCCGCCCGGAACCCTGACATAGGCGTGCACGGGCCCGGCATTCACCCGGAACGGCCGCGGCGCCACGTACGGGTTTTCAATTGACTCGGCGTGCACCAGAAACATGCCGCTGCTGCTGTTGCCAATGAGCATTCCCTCTCCAAGGCCCATTGACGAGCAGGTATCAATGCATACCCGGTCCCCCATGGTAAGCGGCAGCACCCGGGTGATTGCTGCTTCCGCCAGACACAGCTGTTCCCCTTCTTCCTTGAGCGCTGCGATAATCTTTCGCAGCTCAGCCTCATCGCGATTGTTGATAACAATGCCGTCAACGCCTTTTTCAAGAATAGCCAGCGCCGTGCGGGCATCGGCAAGCGTTGCTACCTCAAGAAAAATATTCTGCCGCTGGGCGATGAGATTCTCCAGGGGAATGATGGTCCAGTCCCGCGTTGTTACAATCACCGGCTTGTCCGGGGCCAGCCGCGCTATGCGCTGCTCGTCTTCTTTTGAGGCTATATCAACCATGAAAACATCAATCCCCGGCTTCAGATCTCCATCTTCTGCCACAGTGCGGATGACTCCGTACTTTTTCGCCTCAGCGCTGTGGCCCGGCGGCAGCACCAGGGCGTCGGCACCGCTTTCAAGGGCGGCAATGGCAATGTCTTTATCCCAGGGATCAGCTTTGACCCAGACCTGTTTCATCTTTTTTCCTTCAGCAGTTTAAGCGCCTCTTTTACCGAGCAGTCTTCATGCACCAGGAGGCTTATTGCCTTTACAATCCGTTCCGGCGCGTGGTGCTGAAAGGCGTTGCGGCCGATGGAAACTCCCGCTCCCCCGGCATCAAGAGAGCCTTTGACCATGTTCAGAATATCTTCATCGGTTTCCATTTTTTCACCGCCGGCAATAACCACCGGCACAAAACTGCCCTCGACAACCTCGCGGAACGTTGCCGGAGACCCGGTGTAGGGAACTTTGACAATATCCGCCCCCAGCTCGGCCCCGACCCGCGCCGCGTGCTTAACCACGCTCACATCATATTCATTTTTTATCTTCTTGCCCCGGGTATACATCATGGCCAGCAGCGGCATGCCCCAGGATTGCGCTTCACGCGACACATAGCCAAAATCCCGCAGCATGTCTTTCTCATCATCGGCGCCGATGTTGATATGAATGGAGACCGCGTCGGCGCCGAACCGCACCGCTTCCTCCACCGTGCAGACGAGCATTTTCGCGTTAGGGTCCGGTGCCAGCTTGGTGCTGGCGGACAGGCGGACAGATGGATGATGAGACCCACGTCCTTGCCGCTGCCGCGGTGGCCGTTGGCAACCAGGCCCTTGTGCATCACGATGGCGTTGGCGCCGCCTTCGGCAATGGCGTCAACGGTCTTCTTCATGTCAATGAGACCGGGCACCGGGCCTATGGTCACCCCGTGATCCATGGGGATAATCACTGACTTTCTCGAATTTCTATTAATGATACGCTCTAACCGAATCTGTTTTCCAATCATATAACCCCCTGATGATGATAAAACTCCTAAACCCTAACCCGGACAAGCCGGAACCAAAGTTAACCGCAAAGACTAAAAAAAACAAAGAGGATTGAATTTGGAACTCAGAAACTCACAAAGGTAAAAACAAAAATTTCCTGATTTCTTGAGTTCCAGATTTTTAATTTTTATTTCCATTTTTGCAAGAAATTTAGTCTTAAGAGATTAGTCTGCTAAATCCTAAAATTCATGATTTGGGTTTTCGAGTTTAGAAATTATGTTATCTATCTGACAGTTTTAATTTCTATAGTGCTTAAATAATACTTTTTAAAACAAACACCGCATAAGTCAATTGAAAAAAGTCCCGTGGCTATTTGCAGAACTCCTGCAGCGTATCATAGAGCACCTGTATCCCCAGCACCAGGTTCTCTATGGCAATGCGCTCATTATGGCCGTGCATGCGCTCCATGGACGTCAATGATGACTCCATCTGCATGCCGTAGGCCACGATACCCCGCTCCCGGAAAAATCGCGAATCAGTGGCGCCTGAAGACATGTAAGGGATTAACTGCGCTTTAGGGTCATGCTTTTTCAGCGTGCTTTCAAACAGGCGGTAGAGCGGCGTGCTGGTTGCTGATGCAGTGGGAATTGAGGAGTGCAGAATCTCTATAGAAAAATTCCTGCATCCTTTTGCCCGGAGAACCTGCTCAATGGTCATGACCATATCTTCTGGTGTTGTGCCGGGCAGCATCCGGCAATCTATTTCACAGAAGCATTCGCCCGGGATGACATTGGTTTTGCTGCCGGCCTTAGTCACCGTCGGCGTAAAGGTATTGCGCAGGCAGGCATTGAGGACCAGCTGCAGGACCGGCTCGGGAATGGCGGCAAGCACGGCTTCTGCCTGTGCCGGGTCAAGCAGTTCCCTGAACTCTGCGGCAGGCATGTATCCCTGTTCGCGGGCAATGCCGGAGATAAATTGTTCTGCCGGCTCGGTAATCACAAAGGGCGAGCGATGCTCCGCCAGCGCTTCAATGGCTTTCGCCATTTCCACCACGCAGTTGCGGCCATGGGGCAGCGAGCCATGGCCCGGCTTTCCCTGAAAGGTAATGCGCACCCAGCACACGCCCTTTTCCGCGACCTGGCAGAAATGCAGGTTGCTCTGCCCGGTCTTGAGTCCCAGCCCCCCGCCTTCGTTTATCACCCAGCGAGCGTTTAGCTTTTCGGGAACGTGCTGCATCAGCCATTCCGCGCCTTTAACGCTGCCGGCCTCTTCGTCGGCTGTTGCGGCAAGGACGATGTGCTGTTCCGGGGAGAAGCCCTGCCGCTTCAGCAGAACAAAGGCCATAAGCTGCATGATGCCCAGGGACTTGCAGTCAAGCGCCCCCCGCCCCCAGATTTCACCATTGAGCACAACCCCCGATAGCGGCGGATGCTCCCATTTATCCTCTTCTACCGGAACCACATCAATATGATGCAGCAGGATAATCTCCGGGATGCTGCCTGAGCCGGAAAATTGCGTGATAAGACTGCCGCGGCCTTTTTCAGATTCAAACACCTCGCAGGGGATACCCTCTGTGGCTAAAACCTTTTGAAGAAACCGTGCTCCCTCAATTTCATTGCCGGGCGGGTTTATGGTATTTATTTGAATGTAGCGGCTCAAAAGCTCTACTGCTTCCTTTTCTACCGCATTCCATTCGATCGCGTGGGCTGACATTCGAACGCTCCCTGTTTACTCTGTGAACTGGTCATGCAAACTTTAACTGATACGGTTCCAGCGTAATGCCCTCAAGCTCCAGAAGCGCTGCCTTCATCTGCAGTCCCATAGGAGCTGAAAATCCCCCCAAAAGGCCATCTTCCCGTATGACCCGATGACAGGGGATCACTACCGGGAACGGATTCCGGCCCAGGGCATTGCCTGCGGCTCTCATTGAGTGAAGATTTTTTATCTGTTTTGAGACCCACTGGTAGGTTCTCACCTGGCCATAGGGAATTTTCCGCACCGCCTTCCATACCGCTTTCTGAAACGGCGTTGCTCCCGCGAAATCAAGCGGGAATGAAAAAGCGGGGTTGCCTCCGGAAAAATAGCTCTGCAGGGCTTCCCGTTCCTGCGCAAGCTCTGCGGGAGCGTCTTCAGAAAACAGGGGATACCCGGTACGGATCTTATCCTCAAGTAGTGCCCGGTCAGGTTCGGGAAGAAAGATTCTCAGCAGCCCGGCGCTGCCCCTGACCAGCCCGCACCATCCCCACGGTGTTTCAAAACAGGTGTAGGAGATTTCCATATAAACGCTTGACAATACAGGCAAAAATAGTTAGTATGACGCCCTATGAAATTATTACCAAAAGGAGACACCATTGGCAACACACGAATCAGCACTTAAAAGACACCGGCAAAATCAGAAGCGGCGGCTGCGCAACCGGATCGTTCGCTCACAAATGAAGACCAGCATGAAAACCCTCTCTGATGCAGTAGAGAGCAAAGACAAGCCGGCGACGCAGAAAGCTTTGCGGGCAACCACAGCTACTATTGCCAGAACAGCAGCTAAAGGCGTCATTCACAAAAAGACCGCTTCACGAAAAATTTCCCGGCTCGCCAAACGGGCAAACTCCCTGGCCTGACCGGGAGAGCCTCGCCCGGTTATGCAAGCTGCAGGATAAGATGTTCTAAAATAAGCTTTTTATCAATCCGGCTCGATTTAAGCAGAGCGTCGGTGAACGCAAGCTTTTCAAATGCCCGGGAAATTTTTCTCCGGGACCATGTTCGTGCCTGCCTCATGAGACGCTCAACCGCGGGCGGATAAAAATTGCCCCTCCCTCTGCTTACTTTTTTATCAAATTCTTTAAGCATCGTCATAATCTCAGCGGTCTTGCCGCCCTGCTCCAGCCCGTCCCGCACCACTGCCAGCAGCCGGAACTGACGGGAAATCATGCCCAGGATGGGCAGGGGCTCCATCCCGCTTTCCATCAACGCAGTTAACCGCTGCAGGGAGGCCCGGGTATCACCCATGCCTATTGCTTCCACCAGCTGAAAGATATTGTGCTGCTCAGCTCCTGATAATACGTCAGCCNNNAAGCTCCTGGTAGAGCATGGCAGATTCAGCACCCAGGGTGTCAATAATGAGCTGCAGTGCAGACGGAGATATTTTTTTTCCGTACCTGGCGAGGTACTCTCTTACTGCCTGATCGAGCGCGTCTTTCTTCCGGGCTTCAAAGCTGACCATGACACCCGCTGTATCAAAGAGCGCCTGAAGCTTGCCGCTGAAGCTGAGCTTCTCCGCATTGATAATAAAAACAAGGCAGGTACGCTTTGCGGGTTTCCCCAGATACCGGTGAAAGACTTCCCACTGCGCTGCTTTAAAAGTATCGGCCCGTTTCACTACTACCAGGCGCATTGCTGCCTGCAGGGGCAGCGTCTGCGCTGCGTTCAGTATCTCGGCGGGGCCATGAAGTTCTGCATCAAAGCTGTTACAATCGAATTCCGAACAGCCGGAGGGGCACAGAGCCGCCTGCAGGGAGCTGACGGTCTCTTCGATGCGCTGTATATTCTGCCCGTAAAAACAGTACAGGGGAGCAAATTTCCCCGCTGTAATCTGCTTTTTCAGAGCATCCTGTGTTATAGCCATAGCCCACTCTTTACGAAGTAATTTTCCCGGACTGGTCAAAAACATCCAGATGCAAGGCGCGCGAAATCC
>JAPLIX010000309.1 GCA_026388865.1 Pseudomonadota bacterium
CCTCATTCCTCGTGATTTCGCGCGCCTTGCATCTGAATGTTTTTGACCAGCCTGTGAAAAACCACTTTTTCAACAACCTGATAGTCACGAGCCACGAATTTATAGTCTTTTGCGCTGTATCAAATACGGCAAAATTATGCTACAAACAATACTGCTTTGATTTACCTTATCGAGTTAAAAAGTGCAAGAGTGAAATCAGCTCTATCAACCAGGCGCACCGCATGCGTTTTTCAAAAACAGATACCGTTACCCTTGAGGAAATTTTTAGTGAACAGGGACTGTTAGCTGCAGCCCTGCCGACGTTTGACTTTCGTCCCGGCCAGCTCAATTTTGCCCGTGCCGTACCGCAGGCAATAGAGCGCCGGCATTTTCTGCTCGCGGAGGCAGGCACCGGAACAGGCAAGACCCTTGCCTATCTTATCCCGGCACTGCTGAGCAGAAAGAAAGTGGTGGTGTCCACCGGCACCAAAACGCTGCAGGAGCAGGTGTTCTATAAAGACATCCGGTTTCTGAAAGATCTGCTCCCGGCTTCATTCACCGCTGCGCTTATGAAGGGAAGAGCAAACTATCTCTGCCTGCGAAAATTCAGGCAGTTTCAAAAGCAGCCGCTGTTTGATTTTGTGGACGAGGCGAAATTCTTTGAGCAGATAGCTGCATGGGCGCATACGACGACGACCGGTGACCGCGCCGAAATCAGCGGCCTTCCTGATGCCTATCCGCCGTGGGACCGGATATCGTCACACCGGGATACCTGCTCGGGCCCGAAATGCCCGCTGTACAAGGAGTGCTTTGTCACGCTGATGCGGCAGCGTGCGGCCAAAGCTGACGTGATTGTGGTCAACCATCACCTGTTCATGACGGATGTTATTATCCGCAGCGCCGGCTTCGGCGAGATAGTGCCGGAATATGACGTCATCATTTTTGATGAAGCCCACCAGCTCGAAGCAGTTGCCACCCAGCACCTGGGACTCACCGTTTCCCATTACCGCATTGAAGAGCTGGTCAGGGACACCCAGCGGGAGCTGGCCTCTGCCGGAGCAGAGCTAGCTAAGTCGCTCGCTAAATTCATGACCGCGCTGCTGGCATGCTCGCAGGAATTCTTCAACCGTTTCTGCCGGGGGCTCGAGAGCTATAGAATACGCGAAGAGCATCTTGCCCCGCCGGTATGGGATGCGTGTGAGACCTTGAAAGACAACCTGGGCGTCCTGGGCAGCCGCATTGACAGCCTGCAGAAGAAGACCGATGAGCTTGAAATCTGCCGCTCCCGGGCGCAGCTCATCATTGGGGAGCTGGAAGCAGTTCTTGAGCAGAAAAATCCGGCGCGCGTTTCCTGGTGTGAAATCCGCGGCAGGGCCGCGTTCCTTCACTCCTCTCCGGTTGAGGTGGGGGCGGAATTTGAGCAGCTGATCTACCCGTACGTTAACACCGTGATATGTACCTCAGCCACGCTTTCCACGGGAGGTAATTTCTCCTATTTCAAGCGGCGGCTGGGCTTGGACCGGATAGCGCCGCCGGAGGAGATCATGGAGCCGTCCCATTTTGATTTTTCCTCCCAGGCGCTCCTCTACCTGCCGGATAACATCCCGGCCCCGGACAGCGCCGAGTTTATTGCCCGCGCTGCCGGTCACTTGGAGACCCTGGTAACACTCAGCAGAGGACGGGCATTTGTTCTATTTACCAGCTACCGGAACATGGAAGAGGCTTTTGCGCTGCTGCAGGATCGGCTGCCCTTTACCCTGCTGCTGCAGGGAACAAAACCGCGCTCAGAGCTGCTGCTGCAGTTTAAAGAGGATCTGTCGTCGGTGCTGTTTGCCACCAGCAGCTTCTGGGAAGGGGTGGACGTGGTGGGAGAAGCGCTCTCCTGCGTGATTATCGATAAGCTGCCCTTTGCCTCACCAGGCGATCCCCTGGTTGAGGCGCGCATTGAGAGACTTACCGCAGCAGGGGAAAACCCCTTTCTCAGCTATCAGGTGCCGCAGGCGATTATCGCCTTGCGCCAGGGGTTTGGCCGGCTCATCCGCAGCAGGAATGACCGGGGCATTCTCTGCATCCTGGACCGGCGCATCCATACCCGCAGTTATGGAAAGCTCTTTTTGCAGAGCCTCCCCCCCTGTCCGGTTACTAATAGCATCGCTGCGGTGAAGCAGTTTATAGAGCAGGAAAACTGTGCCGCTGAATGCTGACGGGCGGTATCAATGGAATCCGGCCGGCATCCGGCAGCGTATACAAAACTGCAGGACTTCCCCCAAAATGAAGGCGTAGAAAACCAGCAAACGGCATGACCGCAGTGAAAGGATAGGATCGAGCAGTGGAGCACGAGCGCAGGGGAGTTTTTAACGCCACAGCAATATTCTCATTGGCTTGCGTCACGACCCCGGCGGCGTGCGTATCATGCACGGGGTCCCGAAAGCATTCGGGAATTCCAGAGCCTTCGACGCAGGGGAATGCCATGGGGTCTGGCAGGAGAGAATTCGCTTGACCGTGAAGAAAAAATATTATATCAATTAGGTTAGCTACCAGTAAACGATGTAATAAAGCCTTTCTGAAAGAGAGAACCAGCTATGGTATTTGGTGCCGAAAAAGATGCCCTCGAGATCCCCAATGTCCTGCCGCTTCTGCCGGTGCGGGATATCGTGGTCTACTCATATATGTTTCTGCCGCTCTTTGTGGGCAGGGAATCATCCATCATGGCGGTAGAAGAGGCGATGAAAAAGAACCGCCTGATACTGCTTGCCACCCAGAAAAATCCCGCGGAAGATAATCCCACACCCAATGATATCTATCCGGTGGGCACCGTGGCGATGATCATGCGCAAGCTGAAGCTCCCGGACAACCGCATCAAGATACTCATCCAGGGGCTGGTCAAGGCCCGCATCAAGAAGTACACCCAGGAATCGCCGGTATACATGGTAGAGATCGAGAAGATGATTGAACCGGTGTTCGGGGACGTAAGCGTTGAGATAGAGGCGCTGATGCGCAATGTCAAGGAGCAGTGTGAAAAGATTCTGTCCCTCAAGGGGCTGATATCGTCGGAGATACTGGAGATACTGGAAAATGTGAACGACCCGGGGAGGCTTGCGGACCTGGTCGCCTCCAACCTGAAATTGAACATCGAGGAGTCACAGCGCATCCTTGAGATCGTTGATCCGGTGGTGCGGATGAAAAAGGTGCATGAACATCTCACCAAAGAGCTTGAGCTCTCCACCATGCAGGCCAAAATCCAGTCTCAGGCCAAAGAGGAGATGTCCAAGACCCAGCGCGAGTATTTTCTCCGCGAGCAGCTGCGCGCCATTAAGTCAGAGCTCGGGGACCTGGATGACAAGGCCCAGGAGATAAACGAGTTCTCGCAGAAAATTGAAAAGGCAAAGATGCCGCCTGATGCGGAAAAAGAGTCGCGCAAGCAGCTGAGCCGTCTCGAGCAGATGCACCCTGATTCTGCTGAAGCATCTATTGTGCGCACCTATCTTGACTGGATGATTGACGTGCCCTGGAGCATTTCCACCAAAGATAATCTTGATATCAAAAAAGCCAAGCGCGTGCTTGATGAAGACCACTACGACCTGGACAAAGTGAAAGAGCGCATCCTGGAATACCTGTCGGTGAGGAAACTGAAAAAGAAGATGAAGGGGCCCATCCTCTGTTTTGTGGGACCTCCGGGGGTGGGAAAGACCTCGCTCGGTAAATCCATTGCTCGGGCTCTGGGGCGCAAGTTTGTGCGCATATCGCTCGGCGGCATCCGCGATGAAGCGGAAATCAGGGGCCACCGCCGCACCTACATTGGCGCGCTTCCTGGCAGAATTATACAGGGCCTTAAGCAGGCGGGGACCAACAACCCGATCTTCATGATGGATGAGATTGACAAGGTCGGTACTGATTTCCGCGGCGACCCTTCTGCGGCGCTGCTTGAAGTGCTTGACCCGGAACAGAATTTTGCGTTCAGCGACCATTATTTAAATATTGCCGTTGATCTCTCCAATGTCCTGTTCATCACCACCGCAAACCTGGCTGACCCGATTCTGCCGGCGCTGAAAGACCGCATGGAGACTATCGAGCTTTCGGGGTACACTGATGAAGAGAAGCTGAAAATCACCCGGCAGTTCATATTTCCGCGGCAGCTGGAGGAAAACGGTATCACGGCAAAGGATTTGGATATATCCGACGAGGCGATACTTGCGGTCATCAACCAGTACACGATGGAGGCCGGGCTGCGCAATCTGGAGCGGGAGATCGGCAGTATCTGCCGCAAAACCGCCCGCAGCATCGCCGAAGGCAAAACGGAAAAAACAAAAATTTCGCGCAGCAGCCTGCATAAATTCCTGGGTGCGCCCAAGCGCCTGCCCGAGGAGGGACAGGAGACCCATGAAGTGGGCATCGCAACCGGTCTTGCCTGGACGCAGGCCGGGGGAGATATCCTCTACATCGAGGCGGCCATTTTGACCGGCAAGGGCGGCCTGGTCCTTACCGGATCGCTGGGCGATGTGATGAAGGAGTCCGCGCAAGCCGCCCTCTCCTACACGCGCTCCCGGGCAAAGGGTCTCGGCATCAATGAAAACTTTTTTGAAAAGCATGACATCCATGTCCATGTACCGGCCGGCGCCATACCCAAAGACGGGCCATCTGCCGGCGTAACCATGGCAGTGGCATTAATATCAGCGCTGACCAGGCTTCCGGTAAGCAAGGATGTGGCCATGACCGGCGAGATTACGCTGCGCGGCAGGGTGCTGCCGGTGGGAGGACTCAAGGAAAAGTCTCTTGCCGCCCTGCGCCAGAATATTAAAACCATTATCATCCCCGAGCGCAACCGCAAAGACCTTGAGGACATTCCCCAGACCATCCGCAACAAGGTCAACTATGTTTTTGCCCGTCACATGGATGATATACTCGACATAGCGCTGATGAAAAACCGTCGCCCCCGCTGACATCCTCAAGGGCATTGGTGATGACGCGGCCGTCATAGCTATAGATAAAAACCGGCGCCTGCTCTTCACCACCGACACCCTCGTCGAAAGCATCCACTTTGAAACCTCCTTTATCCCGCCCTATCTGCTGGGGAAAAAAAGTCTCGCGGTAAACTTAAGTGACATTGCGGCCATGGGCGGCACGCCGCGCTGCTTTGTTGTTTCCCTATCCATCCCGCCGGGCATTTCCTACGCGTTCATTAAAAAACTCTATGCTGGGATCTACGCGCAAGCGAAAAAATTTGGCGTCAGCCTGGTTGGCGGAGATACCACTGCTGCGCCGGATAAGCTTGTTATAACCATCAGCCTTCTGGGCACGGCACGCGCGAATGAGGTCATCTATCGCCGCGGTGCCCGCAAAGGGGACGCCATTTATGTGACCGGGTTTCTCGGCGACTCAGCGCTGGGCCTTGCACTGCTCAAGGAACATAAGGCGGGGTCGCCAGGGAATCCTCTGCTCAAACAGCATCTTGACCCGGAGCCGCGGGTGGCGGAAGGAAGAGAAATAGCACAGCGCAAGGCTGCCAGCAGCATGATTGATGTCAGTGACGGCCTGCTTGCCGACCTGCGGCACATCCTTCAAGAGAGCGGTGTCGGCGCGCGGCTGCGGCTTGAGCAGCTGCCGCTCTCTCCCCGCTACCGGAAAAGCGCGCGGCCCGGCTCAGCCGACTACTATGCTGCGGCGCTGTGCGGCGGCGAAGACTATGAGCTTTTGTTTACCGTGCCGCCGGAAAAAGAAAAAACCATTACCGCGCTGAGAAAAATGTTCAGTATTCCGCTGACCCGGATCGGAGAAGTGACTGGAAACAGGGGCGAGCTGAAAATTTTTGATGAAAGCGGCCCGGGAGTTTCGTATAAGAAAGAGGGGTTCACGCACTTTTAAAAATAAGAGTGCGAGAGAAATTCATTAGCGGTTTATGCCATGCAGGAAACAGACATTAAAAAAGTTTTGCAGCAGGTACAGAACGGCAGGCTGACGGTTGATAAAGCAGTTGAGCGCCTGCGCGACCTGCCGTTTGAAGACCTCGGGTTTGCCCACATAGACCATCACCGGCCGCTGCGGCAGGGATTTCCCGAGGTGATCTGGGGTGAAGGTAAATCCGCCGGGCAGATTACAGCGATTATAAAAAACATGTATGCAAAAAAATATCCGATCCTTACCACCAGAATTGACCCGAAGAAAGCTGCGCAGATAAAAAAAGTTTTTCCTCGGGCCACCTACTATCCGCAATCGCGGGTGCTGACCGTGGTGCAGGGAACGATTAAAGAAAAAGGCAGGGGCCTGATTCTGGTTATTTCTGCCGGCACCTCGGATATCCCGGTGGCTGAAGAAGCGTTCCTAACCGCCCGGATTATGGGCAATCGAGTTGAGTATCTCTATGATGTCGGCGTTGCCGGCCTTCACCGGCTCATGAGCCGGAAGGATAAACTGTTCAGCGCCAATGTCCTCATCGTGGTGGCCGGCATGGAGGGAGCGCTGCCGAGCGTGGTGGGCGGCCTGGTTTCGCGCCCGGTCATAGCTGTCCCCACCAGCATCGGCTATGGCTCAAGCTTTGGCGGCATTACCGCGCTGCTGGGCATGCTTAACTCGTGCGCGTCAGGGGTTGCCGTGGTGAACATTGACAACGGCTTTGGCGCCGGCTATGTGGCAAGCCTTATCAACCGGGGTGAATAAATGAAATGTCTTTATTTTGACTGTTTTGCCCTATCTCACGGCGCAGCTGGGCAAGCTGGCCCTTTCCGACTACCGCATACGGGTATCGCGCGCGCTGAAGATGGGCATAGGCGGGAAAAAAGTGACCGTGCAGTGCGGCAGCCATGGCCATCATCATGAGCATCGCTCATACCGCACTATTGAGGCACTCATTAACAAAAGCGCCTTGAAAAAGAGCGTTAAAGAGGTAAGCCTGAATATTTTTTCATGTCTGGCCCGGGCAGAGGCGCACATCCACCGGAAAAAGGTGGCGGATGTCCATTTTCATGAGGTGGGCGCGGTTGATTCTATTGTGGACATTGTCGGCTCGGCCATTGGCGTGGACTATCTCGGAATTGACGTCTGTTTTTCCTCAGCGCTGCCGCTTGGTTCCGGCTTTGTGCAGTGCCAGCATGGCACCCTGCCGGTGCCGGCACCTGCCACTCTGGAGCTGTTAACCGGGGTTCCGGTCTATCAGAGCGATGTTAACGGCGAACTGGTCACGCCAACCGGTGCGGCAATTCTTACCACGCTGGTGAAGCGCTTTGGCGCGCTTCCGCCCCTGAACATCATTAAGGTTGGTTACGGGGCCGGGAGCAATGACTTCCCGCAGCTGCCGAACATGCTGCGGGTTATTCTGGGTGAGGCTCAAGCAGCATCTGCAGATGAACAGGTGTGGGTGCTTGAGGCAAACATCGATGACATGAACCCCGAGTGGGCCGGCTTTCTCATGGAGCAGCTGCTCAGCGCCGGAGCACTCGATGTTGCTTTTATCCCCCTGTATATGAAAAAAAACCGGCCCGGCACCATGCTCCAGGTAATCTGCACTGAGAGCCTTCAGCCGCACCTTCTCAAGCTTATTTTCCAGGAATCAACCACTGCCGGGATCCGCTACCACCGGGCTGCCCGCGCCGTATTACAGCGCAGCCAGGGCACATTAAAAACTAAATTCGGCACCCTGAAGGTAAAAGTTTTCGGCAGCGGCGCGAATGCAGCCATTGCCCCGGAATTTGAGGAATGCAGGCGGATTGCTCTGCAGAAGGGGGTGCCGCTAAAGGAGGTTTATGCGGAAGTGATTGCTGCCGGAAAACGACACCAGAGAGCTTTGCCATGAAGCACTTGCCAAGGGGTCGTGTTTCAGCCATAAGGCTACCTCTAAAAATGTCATTCCCGTGAAGAGACTGTGTCACAATATAAAAATGGGGCTGTAGCCGCAGCCTTCAGGCTGCGTAATGTATTGAAATTGCATGTGACAACAAACACAAGCTGAAGCTTGCGGCTACCAGAATTCAGATTGCGACACAGTCTCGAAAACGGGAATCTATAACCAATTGAAATCACTGGACTCCCGCTGGAGTTTACACTCATGCAAATGGGTGCGGGAGTGACAGACAGGAAATTATTAAAGGTTAAATTAGGAAAGGGCGTCAGAGATGCCTATTTATGAATTTCATTGCAGCGGGTGCCAGAATAACTTTGAAGACCTGGTATTCGGCAACAAATTGCCTGAACAGTGTCCCCAGTGCGGAGGCAGTGCCATAGAAAAGCTTTTGTCTGCTTTCAGCTTCAAGAGCGCCGGGGGAGATGGAGGTGCTGTAAGCTCTGCAAGCTCCGGCGGTTGTGGCTCCTGCGCATCAAAGAACTGCAGTTCCTGCAGGTAAGTCGCTTTTTGTTCCGCATTGTAAAGTTCCCCCCCATCCCGTTTGAGCGGGACAGGGCTTCACGGCAATTAATTATTTTCTTATACATACCTGCCGTTTCATCCCCACTTATCGTGAAGTCCCGAAAGCATTCGGGAGTTGGGACTGCTTGCGAGGATGAAACAAGTCGAAACCTAACCACACCGCACGCCTGTGTCCTGAACAGTATTTTACTGACAAGATACTCTTCCTAATGAATATTTGCTTTGATACTGTTGACAATGCAGATGGGCGGATGTAGGCAACATATATTTAGTAATTTAATTTGTGGCGCTGATTCAACAGGCTAAATCACATTACACACCAGAGGCAGGGGCAGCAATGTCCCTGCCTTTTTTCATGCCCATATATTGTGGCATGCTATTATAATAATAATTCATGTTTGCTGCTATGATTATTTTTGACTGCCATTGGCGCTTTGCAGATGAAGTCATCAA
>JAPLIX010000050.1 GCA_026388865.1 Pseudomonadota bacterium
CGCCGGAAGGAATTCCCCGGCACTGGTCTATTAATTCCTGAATGTGCTTTTCAATAGGGGCGGGAGATTTTTTATCCTTCACGCCTGTTCTTCCCTTGCTGTTTTATTTTTTTAGTGTCCCCGGGAACAATTAAAAACCCAAATCCGCTATGACACATGGCTGCTGGATTTGGGTGATGGTAACGGTATGGAGAGTTATTGTTACTCTATTGTTCTCAAATGTTTTGTGCGCTCGTCTGAATTTCCCTGAGTAATGAAAATTTGGGGGCAGCCATACGGTGTATAACGTGTTGCATCTCAGTCAGTACTAAACTTCCCTGGTGATTTTCAGGAATTCTTCAATTGGTATAGCGTTCATGGATTGCGCAGCTATCCTTCCTGAGGAGCAAATCTTAAGTATTGTTGCGCTGAAGGCGATCTTATCCGGCATTTCTATGATGGTCATTATATCATACTCACCAACCAGGCCGTAAATAGTAAGCAGCTTTCCTCCATGAGATTCAATAATCTTTTTGACCGCCTCAAAGCGCCCGGCAGTGTTGCGAATATCCATGAGGCCGTCTCTGGTGTATTTCCAAAGCGTGACATAAACTGGCATATGGTATCCCCTCCCTCCTGTTTAGAAATATGGCCGCCCTCTAAATGTAAGTCAAAATCATTACTCTTGTGTATACATGTAGCATACCTGCTCATGGCAATTCAAGGAAAGATTACAGGCTGGTACATTTTACCCTTCCGCCAGTTTTAGTGGTTGTCTGCAGGCCTGATTTGCGATAGATTTGCTGCATACCACTGCCAAAGAACCTGTAAGGAGTAAGACTATGAATGAACAGCCCGATCAGTTAGACCAGCTCTGTATAAACACCATCCGTACGCTTTCCATGGATGCCGTGCAGAAGGCAAACTCCGGTCATCCTGGCACACCCATGGCGCTCGCCCCGCTTGCCTATGTTCTGTGGACACAATTTCTTTGTTTCAACCCGCGTAACCCCTCGTGGTTTAACCGTGACCGCTTTGTGCTGTCATGCGGTCATGCCTCGATGCTGCACTATGCCATGCTCTTTTTAACCGGCTATGACCTGACCCTTGACGATATCAAAAACTTTCGCCAGTGGGGAAGCAGGGCTCCCGGTCACCCCGAGTACGGTCTCACCCCGGGCATTGAAACAACCACCGGCCCGCTGGGCCAGGGCTTTATGAATGCGGTGGGCATGGCGATGGCTGAGGCGCGCCTTGCGGCACTCTTCAACCGAGAAGGATATCCCCTGGTTGATCACTACACCTATGGCTTCTGCAGTGATGGAGACCTGATGGAAGGAGCCTCCCATGAGGCTGCATCTCTTGCCGGTCATTTCGGCCTGGGCAAACTGATTTTCGTCTATGATGATAACCGGATCACCATTGAAGGGGCGACGGCTCTCACCTATTCAGATGATGTCTGCAAGCGCTTTGAGAGCTATCACTGGCAGGTGCAGAACATCGGTGACGCGGCAAACGACCTTGCGGCCCTGGCAGCAGCTTTTGCTGCCGCACGGCAGGAAACAGACCGGCCATCGCTCATCATGGTCAGATCGCATATCGGCTACGGGTCCCCGCACTTCCAGGACACTAAAGAAGTCCATGGCGCTCCTCTCGGTGAAGAAGAAGTGCGGCTCACCAAGAAAGCCTACGGCTGGCCTGAAGACGCGCAGTTTCTGGTGCCGGAGAACGTGCTCCGGCATATGCGAGAGGCCGGAGAGCGGGGAGCACAGCGTGAAGCTGACTGGAACAGCCTGTTTGCTGCGTATAAAAAATCCTCTCCAGAGCTTGCCGAACAATTTCTTGCGGCACTGCGGGGCGACCTGCCATCAGGCTGGGATACTGCGATTCCCGCTTTTCCCGCGGAAGGTAAACCCATTGCCACCCGCAGCGCGTCAGGGAAAGTGCTCACGGCAATAGCGCAAAAAGTGCCGTGGCCGCTCGGCGGCAGCGCTGATCTCGGCCCCTCAAACAACACCA
>JAPLIX010000022.1:0-2753 GCA_026388865.1 Pseudomonadota bacterium
GGTCAGTACGGAAAAGTTTGCTGACGACAAGCTGTCGCCGACCATGGCGCTCTGGAAATTCTCTGCTTTCAACGAGTCACTGGACTACCTCAAGCAGATCCTGGCGGTGCGCGGCGAAGGCCACTGCTGCAGCATCCACAGCGTGAACGAGGAGCGGATCAAAGAGCTCTCTGAAATGGCCCATGTAAGCCGCATTATGGTCCGGCAGCCGCAGTGCCTTGCCAACAGCGGCTCGTTCACTAACGGCATGCCCTTTACCATGTCCCTGAGCTGCGGCACCTGGGGCAACAACATTTCCTCGGAGAATATCACCTGGAAGCATATGGTCAACTACACCTGGGTTTCCTCACCGATTCCGGAAAATAAGCCTGATGAGAACAATATCTTTAAATACTACTGGGATAAATTTGGGAAGTAAAACAGACTGACAGCTCTTGGGTAATTATACACAAACAAGGAGACAGAAATGGAACGACAGGAATTAGCTGATAAAATGACAGTGTTCCTCAGAAGGGCCTTGGCCAACAAGGCTGCAGAGATCAAGCCGGATGTCCCGATGCGCGATCAGGGGCTGAGCTCCTCCGGCAGGCTTGAATTCTTTACCATGTGCGAAGACGAATGGGCCCTGTTTTTTGATGGGGATGAGCAGGACAAGGTCGAAACCTTCAATCAGGCCGTCGATCTGGTCATGAAGATGCTCTCCGAAAAGTAGCTATTAAATAGTATACGACACAAATAACAAAACCGACCCTGTCGAGGGTCGGTTTTGTTATTAAAGCTGAGCTGCCTTGAAAAGGCGTGGATGTAAAAAATACTCAGTTTAGATTTTATTTCATCTCCTTAGGCATGCTATTACAAGCTGGCCACAAACTCCTTAATGCTGTCATGATTCTCAATGCTCTGCATGGCGGTCTCGCGGCTGATTTTGCGCATCAGGCCGTTCAGCACCTTTCCGGGCCCGATTTCAACGCATTTGTCCACACCCTCCCTGACCATTTTTTCCATCTCCTCAATCCAGCGCACGGGATGATCAACCTGTTCTGTAAGCAGTCTCTTAACTTCATTTTTGGACGGATAGAAGTCAGCCTCAACATTTGACAGCACGGGTATTTTCAGGTCCTGCACGGAGACAGGCTCCAATGCTCTGGCCAGCTTTTCGGCTGCCGGCTTCATCAAAGCGCTATGGAACGGAGCGCTGACCGGCAGCATTACCACCTTCTTGGCACCCGCAGCTTCAGCCCTGGCAGCCGCCCGCTTGACTGCCTCCATGTGTCCGGAAATCACGATCTGGCCGGGGCAGTTGTAATTGGCCGGTGATACGGCCTGGCCCTCAGCGCTTTCCTTGCAGATCTGCTCAAGCACTTCGGTCTCCATTCCCAGTACCGCTGCCATGCCGCCTACGCCGACCGGGACCGCCTCCTGCATGAAAGTCCCCCGCTTGCGCACAATGGCCACCGCATCGGTAAACTGTAATGCGCCTGAGGCCACGAGGGCGCTGTACTCACCCAGGCTGTGTCCGGCTGTCATTGCGGGAACCAGGCCGGTCTCCTGCTGTAAAACCCGCAGCGCGGCAATGCTGACGGTAAGGATTGCCGGCTGCGTGTTGCGTGTCAGCTTCAGGTCATCTTCAGGACCTTCAAAGCAGAGTTTTGACAGATCCTCGTGCAGGGCTTCATCAGCCTCTGCCCATGCCCACATACTGAGAACCCTGTCCGGGAAAAAGAAAAGCCCATTTTGCCATCGCATCTACCTCCCATTAAAATTAGCCACGAATTACCAATATATTAATAAGCTGTTAATCTAAAATACCGCCCCTAAATTGTCAACTGAAAAGCTCGCCGTCACGCGCCGTCAGGCAAGTACGAGACCGGTAAAGACCGCCCCCGCAAAAAAGAAGAAGCGCCCCTGCAGACGCAGGCCCCGGGGAAGTTGTGCAGCGACCGGCTCATTCAGGTACACCGCAAAGGAGCCCTGCTGCGGGTCGGGGACAATGACGGCATTCATAAATCCTATCCGGTCCTGTACCAGCGCCGCTATGCATTTGTAAACGGCCTCCTTGGCGCTGAAGATGAGGGCTACCGATTGCTGAGCCTCTGCAACAGGCTGCCTGTCGAGCCAGGCGCGCTCTTCTTCCGTCAGTATCCGGCGCCAGAGATTTTCTCCCACGCGCGTGACGGTTTCAATGTCAAGCCCGATGCCGGCGATATCGCAACGCCGGGCAACGGCTTTGAGCCATTGGGCAGCTTGTGCAGGGGACCTGTGAAGATGCCCAAGCGGTCAAGAGCCTGCCGGGCGCATATCCGGCCCGCAATAAACTCCTGCTGCCGCTTGGCAACCGCGTGTTCAATGCCGGCGTGCTCTTCCGGGTCCAGTTTGGCGTCCGCGTCAGCAATCCTGCAGCACGCGGTGGCAACGCAGCCGGGAAACAGGCCCTGAATAGACAGCTGCACAAGTGCCGGTGAGGTCATATATCCACCACCGCGCTGTGCTGCTCGATGAAATCGGCAACTGCTCTGTTAAATGCATCCCGCGCATCAATCATGACAACATGCCCGGCCCCGTTAATGATATGCAGCCGGCCCTGAGGCAGTTTTTCGGCCAGTTCTTCGGGGAGCTCCCGCGGGGTTATCTCATCACTGCTGCCCCAGATGACTAGGGCCGGTATTTTGAGCGAGCCAACCCAGACCGAGCTGTCAAATTGCGCTGCTGCGAACAGGTCTGCATGCAACGATTGGTTGCTTTGACTCAGCAGC
>JAPLIX010000022.1:2771-4098 GCA_026388865.1 Pseudomonadota bacterium
CGGGCGAAACCCCGCGCTCACAGAGGTCCCGATATGTGCGCGACAGCATAAAGTGCGTTCCGGTACTTACCAGCACCACACCTTTGATCTTGTGCGGATGGCAGCGGGCATACTCCTGGACGACCGCACCGCCAAAGGAATGCCCCAGGAGAAAAAAAGAGACGAGGTTTAGCGCACGGCAGAAGTCTTCAAGCCATGCGGCATATGCGAAAGCCGAGTCAAGCGGCTGCCCCCCGGACCTGCCATGTCCCGGCAGGTCCGGCACAATCACCCGGTACTTACTGCTCAGCCTGCTGAGCTGATACGACCAGACAATACCGTCCGCGCCCGAGCCGTGCAGGCAAACTGCCGCTGGACCGTGCTTCGGAGCACGCTTGGAGATGGCATAGTAACAGCTGTAATTATTAACCATTACATAGGGCATACGAACCTCATATCATGCTGTAAGTGCAACACCGGGATGGATTTGTGGGATGGGGAAATAAGAAAGATATATAAAAGTATTTTATTTCTATTTAAAAGGCAGGGTCATTTCTGACCCTGCCTTATTTGCATGTGCGCCCGGCAGGGGCGATAGCTTGGCGGTGAGGCATCGACTGTCTCCGGCGTTGAGCCTTTCGGCCACGAGCTCAAGGCCGAGGGGCTCAGACGAAACGAGCTCACCCGAAGTCAAGTCTCCTCCAGTCCCGGTAAGGAGCTACTGCTGTGGACAGGGAATGATGTTTTCCTGTTCATCATAGCACGTTGACGTGGCAGGCCTATCATCCTTATAATATATCTTTGCCTTTAATTTACCGCTCTCATAGAATTCTTTCGTTATACCTTCCAGCTTGCCTTTTTTGTAACGCTTTTCTGCTTTTACCTTGCCGCTGGGATACAGCTCTTTTTTTGTTTCTACCGAACACCCTAACACGAACAGAAAACAGAATAGCAGTATTGCCTTTTTACCGTTCATAATGATCTCCCCTGAATTTTATAATATTTTACCGGCTCGCTGTACGATGGCACTTCCCGGTACATCCTCTGCAGCTATCTGATTAACGGAAAACTGTTAATGAGTTGATTATAATTGTCCGGCGGTTTATAGTATGGGGTGACGGTATCTCCCTTATACTTCATGTATACAATCTCAAGTCCGTCATTTCTGACTTTGCCCTGCACGGCTATTTCACCTTTCTCGCTTTGCGCCCAACGTACCATGTACAGGGCATCGCGGCCCGGTTCAACTTTGTATTGATGGGCATAGCAGCGCACGTTTTTCCCGCCGTTATCAAGCAGGATGTACCAGGTCCAGAAACTTTTACTGCCGTAATATAAGACAACTCCG
>JAPLIX010000459.1 GCA_026388865.1 Pseudomonadota bacterium
GGTACGCCGCAACGATCCCGATAGCTATCGGGAAAGAGGGTAATCCCGACGCATGTCGGGACAGATGGGCGTTTTTCAACAGCCTGCTAAATTTCACAGCAGACCATACCGGTGCGTGCCGGGAGGCTTGCCGGTTTCCTTGTCCATAATAGACCATTTCCGGTTGATGGGCGGGACTTCCGGCTGCTGCATGCCCTTCTGAATTGTCGCCTCAATCCATTTCTTTGCGTTGGGATGGTTTATAAAGCCTTTTTGATTGATGGCAACGGAAGGAACGCCCATGAGCAAATGCTGCAACTCAAACTGCAGCATCTTTATGCCGACGCCGCAGATAACGACAATAACCGGTCCCTGGGCAGAAAGCCTGAGAGCTGTTTTCCTCACGTCTTCATCAGCTCTCAGAGTCATGCAGGCAACCTCTCTAAAGGGCAGTGTCTTTCTGACCTCCTGCCCGATTTTTTCAAGCTGCCTCACCCACATGATATTTTCCAATTCTTCAACCGGCCCGTGCCCCACTAGCATGAGCGACTCGCGGGCAGGGTCATGAGACAGCTCCCGTGCATAGTCTTTCATTATTTCAACAACGAGCGGATGGTCATCCAGGCACGGCGCTACGGCAAATTTTACCTTATCCTGCAGCGGCTTTTCCGCTGTCTCCGCATAGACCCCCAGGTCTTTTCTCAGGCCCGCCAGGTAACGGACTTCTTCATGATGGCTGCTGTATGAAGAAGGCGATAAATGAACAATCAGAATTTCCTTTACTCCTTTATCCTCAAGCCGTTTGGCTGCTTTTGCCAGAGTCCGTTCTTTATCAAAATCCAGGAATGCCGGCTCAACGGGATACGGGCTTTCGACGGTCCCGATCAGGCGCATAACGGTTTCATTCCACTGGGGAATGGGCGCGCCATGGGTAATGACAACGACTCCCATGGACGCCTTTTCTGCGGCGAACGTGCTGCTGATATAAACCAATGACCAGGCTGCACACAGAACGCACTGCATCGTCTTTGCGATAAAACTGTTCACGCGTTTCATCCATACCTCTCTATCAGGTTGTTGAAAAAATAGTTTTTCCCCCAGGCTGGTCAAAAACATCCGGATGCAAGGCGCGCGAAATCGTGAGGAATGAGGCGTACTTTACAGTACGTCGCAATGACGATGGATGAGCGCAACGAAGCAGACGGGTGTTTTTCAACAGCCTGCTAAAATTTTCCGGTTATCGGGTAATGCCCGCTGGCAAATAAAAACCCCGCTCCTACCAGAAAGCTGATAATGGAAAACAGAAAGCCGATAATGGAAAGAATGGCGGTCAACGTGCCGCTCCACTTCCAGGTAAACCTGCCGTGCAGCAGCACCGCATATACCAGCCAGGCAATAAGCGACCAGGTCTGCACCTGATCCCACTGCCAGTAGCTTCCCCAGATAAGCTTAGAGCGGAACATGCCGGTCACAATCAGGATGCTGTACATGACAAACCCTATGGCAATCATCCTGTAGCTGATTTCATCAAGGGTCTCCCGTGACGGCAGCGTGGTTTTTGCCGTGTGAGCGTCGCCCCCGTCACGTTTGATCAGAAAGAGGATGCTGGCAACGCATGACACGGCAAACGCCGCATAGCCGATGAAGCAGGATGACAGGTGGTAGTTGATATAGTTGCCCTGAAGAACTTCGGGCATGGCAACAATCTGTTTACTCACCCGGGAGCTTAAGGTTGCAAACACCATGAGCAGGAATGCAACCGGCAGGATAAAAACGCCGAACGCTCTGGTCCGTATTTTAATTTCAATGGCAAGATAGAAGGCGACCAGCATCATAGCGGAAAAGGTCAGGCATTCATAGGGCCCCCTGATCGGCAGATGGCCCATGCCCAGCTGGTACGATTCTAACCACCGCGCTATAAAGGCCGCGCCGTGGACGGTCAGGCCCAGAGCAGTCATGATGGTCGCTATTCTGCCAACCCGTTCAACCTTAAACAGAACATGCAGTAAATATAATACCGTGCAGAGAAGATACAGCAGCGGCACTATTGCATATAGATATGTATTGACCATCTTTTATTCCTGCAATCTGGATATTGATGAAAACAAACCACAGAGACCACGGAGAAAAATATTCATTTTGGCTGGTTTAGAATTGTTTATTCCCTCTGTGTCCTCTACGCTATTAATATCTTTATGTCTTTCTTAAGCCGCTCCACACTGCAATTAAACAGTAACCTGATTCTTTTCCCCAGTACTCAAGATTATTTTTTCGGTAACATTGCGCAACAAAAACTCTTTTAGAGAACACAGAGTATGCCTCGGTGCACTCTGTGGTTTTATCGCTGTTCCCTGCTTTGAGAATACTCCATGCTGTTCTTGATTGTCATAATCAGCTCACTGACTTCCCGCGCATTCTTTGTCGCCGCGCCCGCCAGTGTCACGCTGCAGCCGCTTCCCGTCCGCTCAATGCGTGCCCACATGCGCTGATGGGAGCAGAAAAAACAGATGCTGAACCCGGCGACCATAAGTATAAAGCTGTACCAGATGAGACCTTTTCCCGGGTCATATATTGCCTTCAGCGTGGTTGACTCCTTCTGGGAAATTTCAATCAGGCTGACCTGGTATCCCTGGAGCTGCGCCTGGTGAAATTGTACCGGGTTCTGTGCCACCCAAAGCGTTTCCGGCAGAGTCAGAGTTTTCAGCTGCACGCCGTCCGGGCGCAGGCGTGTTAGCCTGATGCGCACCCCCGTGGCACCTGCTGCGAAACTGTCCCCGAGTTTCAGCTCGTGCGTGCTCTGCTGGTTATCAGGAGCAATGATTTTTATTTTAGCATAGGGAATGGTCTTACTGAAGCGGTCCTGGTAAATATCGATTCCATTATAATGCAGAGGCGTGGCAAAGTCCACCTCCTGTGTTGCAACGGTCGCCCCGTTTTTAATGATGGAAAGCGTGCTCTGATGTTTTTTAAGCTTCGATGATTCACCGTAGGAAGTGGTCTTAAGATCGCTGCAGAGAAGGGAAAAATCAAGAGCCTTCTCCTGCCGCCCGGCATCTCTCACCACCAGGGGATCAAGGAGCTGGTTTTTGGTGACTTCAAATGAGTACTGGAAGCCGGTGGCGGAAAGTGTGGTGCCCAGTGCAAGCAACAACAGGCAAAGGTGTGCAAGATAAAACCCTGCGTGGCTGTACCGCCCTTTTTCTGCAAACAGGTGCAGGCTGTCGCCGTCTTCCCGTACGATCCCGGTCTTCTTGAAGTAACCGGCTACCATGGCGAGCAGGGTCTGCCGGGCTGCCTGGTAATCAGAGACTGCTACGGTTTCGCAGATGGGCAGTGAAGTCCTGCGAGCTTCGTCAAGCTCTTTTGAAGAACTTTTAAGCACGTCGATGGTACGTGGCAGCCGCTTCAGGGTGCAGCCGATAAGGTTGATGCAGAACAGGGCAAAGAGAACAAAGAAGCCCCGGGAGTGATAAAAATCAAACTTTCCTGCAGCAGAAAGCCATTGCCATGATGGGAAGTAGAACACGAGTTTATCCTGCGCTATCTGCAGGATGAAAATAAGGGTAGCGACAGATAATAAAATTATAGTGAGGTTTATGGAGGCGGATAAATTTAAAATGCATTTTATTAGTTTTTTCATTGGTGCGGGAAGTATAGCAAAACCTGACAGAAGAGCAGTTTTTAAATCCGTATCTGTCAAAATATATTTTGACAACATGTGCTACATTGTATAAAATGTAGCACATAATAGGAGGTGCATGCTATGAGCCAAACAATAACGATTCGTCTGACACCCAAAAGGGAACGTATTTTGAAATTACTGAAAAAACATTTTAATGTAAAGAAGAATTCCGAAGCCATAGACCTCGCCCTT
This sequence comes from Pseudomonadota bacterium, assembly GCA_026388865.1. Classification (GTDB taxonomy): domain Bacteria; phylum Desulfobacterota; class WTBG01; order CAIYCZ01; family CAIYCZ01; genus JAPLIX01. The sequence continues at coordinate 3,854 of JAPLIX010000459.1, forward strand.
ACTAAGAGTCTGCAGGAAGATGTGGATTATGAATCGAAGTTACAAAAAGTTGCTGGCTGTATCAGCTTGAGCGGCAGAACAACAGCAGCAAAAAGAATTCGCTCCCTGAGGAATGGGGCATGATCATTACGGTTGATTCTAATATCCTTTTGAGCATCTTTGCGAAAGATTCACTATTTGAAAAGTCGTTTCATCTTTTGGAACAATTTAACAGGCACCAATATATAATCAATGACTGTATCTACCTTGAGTTAGCAGTTCATTTTCAGAATCTGGAGCTGCTGAACAATGCGCTCAATACGCTCGAAGTCAACCATGTAGAGCATTATGAAATGAACTATGAAGAAGTAGTAGCCGCATGGACAGCGTATATTCGCAGAAAAATATTTGTGTGTACTTCATGTGGGAAAGTGATCAATCCAGTATGCCCTCTATGCAAGCAGAAAGCAGCATTAAGGCAAAGAATACTTGCTGACTTCATAATCGGTGGCTTCGCTTTAGCTAACAGTGATGGCATACTTACCCTTGATTTCCAATATTATAAAAACTATTTTCCACAGCTAAAAATCCTGGCCTAAAACCTTGCCTTAAATTAAATAAGGCAGAGAACATCACAACCTCTGCCTTATCCTGTTTCCTTCACTTATGCTTTATCTTACGTTGACCCTTTCCACATTTGACTTGTTGCCCTTGTCTCTACCCTTGTCTGTTGTCTGCGGTCTGTTTTCTTTCCCCACCCCCCTATTTACCGATGCACCCATTGACCGCTTCACCTACTCACCGACTTATTAGCACTGCGTCTCGCACGCCACGCCGTAGCATTTCCCGCATCCCGGATCAGGATCACACACATCGCCTAATCCATCTTGATCTGCGTCCAGCTGCTGAGAATTGCAGACCGTTGGGCAGTTGTCGCATACATCACCATGCCCATCATTGTCACTGTCTCTCTGGTCCTTTATACACAGACCATTAACCGCGCTGCCGACGACACAGTCAGTGTCACTGCTGCAGGTTATGCCAGGATTATCAGAAGTTGATGAGCAGGTGCCGAGATTCGGACCGTTGGGCTTTGCAGGACAGTTATCTTTCCCATCGGGAATGCCGTCATTATCCGCATCCAGAGGCACGGAACGGAACGCATTGATGCGCCCGGCACCGAGCATTCCTGAGTAGGCTGAATTGCAGCTAAATCCGTAGATATCATCAGCGCTGCTTACGA
>JAPLIX010000060.1:0-468 GCA_026388865.1 Pseudomonadota bacterium
ACAACCTCCTGGATGGCCGGCGTAACACCCGGGAGATTATTGACGAAAGCCTTCTGGGCAAATTCAACACCTGCAAGATACTTTCAGAACTGCTGCAGGCCGGCTATATAACAAAGGCCGCACCACCTGCTGCCGCTCCTGCGGGGGCGCTGATTGCCATGATCACGCAAAAGTTCAGCGCTGCCATTCACTATGCCGCACTGGTGCTGGTGCTTTTCATGGTTATGCTTTTACCGACCTCGTTTCCTGAAAATATCCTGCCGCTGCTCAACCCGAAAGAAGTCAAAGTCAAATCACCCCTCTACCAGCTCATAAATATTCAATCAATTCTTCTTGATGTCCTGCGCATGATTGATGAATGGCCTGATGTCAAACGGTTAGTTCCTTCGTTTGAGATGACGTTTCAGCCGGTGCCGGGCAGCTTTCCGGCAGATCTGGCAGATGACGGCCTGCTCGTGTACAACCTCC
>JAPLIX010000060.1:516-6717 GCA_026388865.1 Pseudomonadota bacterium
AGTCATATCTAAAAGAAAAAAAAAAAAACCGGGCGCTGCTGCAGATTGAACACGCGCTTGACGTTTATAAAATAAGAAATGGCCGGTACCCCGCAGCTCTTAATGAACTGGTTGCCGCTAAGTTCCTGCATGCCCCTGAGCACGCTGAAAACATTAGCTATATACCTGAGGAAGACTCATACCGTCTATCCATTACCACTGCCGGTAATAAGCAGTGATAGGCGGATGCTGTTTGATGCCCATACAACAAAGGAGTTTTTATGGCACAGCAGGCTGAAAGCAAATCACTATCCGTCATCTGTGATGCATTTGATGCGCATCGGCCGCTCATATACATTCAATCATCTGAAGAACAGCGGGTAGTGCGCCTCCTGCAATCGGCCACTGAAACATATTTCAGGGAAAGCGTCCCGTTTTTTACCTGGAGTATCACTGACGGGTTGCAGCAGCATGGCACCGTGGCGGAAAACCTGCCCCGGGAGCCGCACGCGCTGCTTGATTTTATTATTGCCCAGCCCGGCCCGGCCCTTTTTCTCCTCAAGGACTTTCATGGGCTTATACAGACGGTCCCGGAGATCAGGCGGCGGCTGCGCGATATATACTATGCCGGCCTTGAACGCAACATTTTCGTGGTCATGGTCTCGCCCGTCAAGGTCATTCCCGAGGAGATAAGTCGCGAACTGCTGTTTCTGGCGCTGCCGATTCCCGATGTCGGGGAGTTGCAGATGCTTCTTCATGAAGAGGCAAAACGCATTGCCGCCGACGGCGGCTCGGTTGATCTGGATGAGGATAAAACCTATGTGCTTGCCCGCGCGCTCCAGGGCCTCACCTTCAACGAGTCCCTCCATGCCATCCGCCGCGCAACGGCCCGGGGTAAAACCCTCAGCACCGGGGTGATTCCCATCCTGCTGGAAGAGAAGCGTCTCCTCATCAGCAAAACGGGGCTCATCGAATATATCCCTGACAATATTCCGCTCAGCGATCTGGGAGGTCTTGACAATCTTAAGCGATGGCTCCAGGAGCGGCGCAAGCTGTTTCAGCAGCGCGAAAGCATCAGCCATGAAATAATTCCCAAAGGGGTTCTGATGATGGGCATATCAGGCTGCGGCAAAAGCCTGTCGGTGAAAGTCATTGCCGGCAGTTTTGAGCTTCCGCTGTACCGCATAGACATGATTCAGATTTTTTCCGCCAGTGCCAACCCGGAGCGGGCATTTGTCGAAGCATGTAAAACCATGGAGGAAATAGCCCCCGCAGTGCTCTGGTTCGATGAAATTGAAACCTCAATTTCCAGCAATTCTGCAACAGCAAGTGGAATGCTCGGCCGGATCTTCGGCTTCTTCCTCACCTGGATGCAGGAAAAGACGCCCGGCCTGTTTGTGGCAGCAACGGCCAACCGCATTGATCTGCTCCCCGCTGAAATGCTCCGCAAAGGACGCTTTGACCAAGTTTTTTTCATCGACCTGCCAACGCCGGCAGAGCGTGTTGAGATTCTGAAGATTCATCTGCTCAAGCGCGAGGTCAACCCTGACACCCTTGATATGGAGCTGTTTGCAAAGTTGAGTGACGGCTGGACCGGGGCTGAAGTGGAGCAGTGCGTTATCGGGGCGCTGGTATCCGCACAGCTGCATGACCGCTCGGTTGACAACAATGACCTGTTTTTCTCCTGCAAGCAAATTGTGCCGCTCTCAAAAACCATGAAAGAACAGATGAACCACATCAGATCATGGGCATTTGAACGGGCCATCCGGGCATCATCGAGGAATTAGCTATCCATCCTGGGGGAAGAAGTAATTAAAAACTATAATAAATTAAAAATATTTACAAATTAGTTGACTATTATAAATATTATGTATAGATAAATGAGCAATCGGGATACACATGAGGATATTGGTCCACTCGTAAATCGCATGACAGCATATAAGGATACGGATAAACATTCGGGCTTTACGCTCATCGAATTGATGATAACGGTTGCAATCATTGGCATTTTGGCCGCGGTTGCCACTCTTCTCTTCATGTCCTACCGGCAAAAAGCCTCCCTGGCAGTATGCATGGCCTCAGCGCATTCTATTCAGGCATCCCTCATAAGCTATTCCTCTGTGACGCGAAGCGGGGTGTTTCCTTCGGAGAGTGACATAACCTCATGGTCACGGCTGGTGGCAGTCTGCAATCCCCATGGTGCGGACCTGCCTGATGACCCTGCGCGCCTCGGGCTTCAAAACTGGCTTCAATACACAACTACAGACCTAAACAACGATAATCAGCCGGAAGATTTTTCACTCCTCCTCCGCGTTAACAGTGTGTCTCGCGAAACTCCCGGGTCTCAGCTTCATATAACCGCCCGTGAAATCTTAAGGGAAACCTACTAACCCCACTGCTCCTGCCAAACAGCTCTCAGACCAATCGCTGAACCGCTCTGTAGAAAAGCCGCACCTGATAATGATTTCAAAATTATTTGACAATTACACTGCTTGTGCTATTCCCCTCATAAATTAAGCGTAAGGGTTGCATATTTTTATGGATATATCCTTTATCATCGTGAACTGGAATACCTGCAAACTGCTGCTTGACTGCCTGCACTCCATTGAGAATACGGTAACCGGATGCAGTTATGATATTTTTGTGGTGGATAACGGGTCTGCTGACGGGAGTGTCCGGGAAGTAAAAAAGCAGTTCAGCACCCATGTAATCCTCATTGAAAACAGTGAGAACCGGGGTTTTGCTCAGGCAAACAACCAGGCATTGAGGATTGCTCAGGGAAGGTATATAGTTCTGCTGAACAGCGATACCGTGCTGCAAGAAAGCGCAATCAGCACGCTTATAGCGTTTCTGGAAAACAATCCAGCCGCGGCAACGGTTGGACCGCGCATGATTGATAGTGACGGGTCCCTGCAAAACAGCTATGACAATTTCCCGTCACTCACAACAGAGCTGTTCAACAAAAGCCTGATGCGGGCCCTGTTTCCGGAGAAATACGCCGGGAAAAATTCTTTCGCGTCCGAGCCCTTTGAGGTTGATTCTATAATCGGGGCCTGTATGGCAATACGCCGTGACGCGATACTGCAGGTCGGCATGCTTGATGAGGATTATTTTTTCTTTCTTGAAGAGACCGACTGGTGTTTTCGCCTGCGCGCAGCCGGGTGGAAAATTTATCATCATCCTGCGGCTGAAATCATTCACCTCCAGGGACAGAGCAAAAAGCGCCGCCCGGGTCGAGCGCGCATTGAATATTACCGGTCCCTATATCTGTTTTTTAAGAAAAACCGCCCGACCGTGTCCTATGCAGCACTGAGAATATTTCGCTTTGTAAAAATAGTTATTAACTGTGCGCTTAACCTGTCAGGTTTCTGCCTTACTCTGGGCACCAGTCAGAGGTTCCGGGAGAAAACTGCAGTCTATGCATATCTGCTGTGGTGGCACCTGCTGCTGTGCCCGCAGTCCTGGGGCCTGAGAAAAAACAGATAGAACGCAGACTGGCGCGGCTACATGCAGATTTTATTTTTATGGTATAATTGCTGATATCTTCATAATCTGCGTTTATCTGCGTCCCATGATACGAAAGGAATGTGCACGATGCGTAATACTTTTTTAGTTTTTGGCAATCCGCAGATTGAGGAAGACGAGATTAGGGAGGTTGTTGATTGCCTGCGCTCGGGATGGATTTCCACCGGGCCCCGGGTTGCGCAGTTTGAGGAACTGTTTAAAGCATATATTGGTTCAAAACATGCTCTTGCGCTCAACTCCTGTACCGCAGGCCTCCATCTCTCGATGATTGTTGCCGGCCTCAAGCCCGGCGATGAAGTCATTACCACGCCCATGACTTTTGCCGCCACTGCCAATGCCATTTTGCACACCGGCGCAAGCCCGGTCTTCGTTGACATAGAGTTATCATCCATGACTATAGACCCTGGGCTGATCGAGGAAAAACTTTCTCCAAAAACAAAAGCAATTCTCCCGGTGCATCTGTGCGGCAGGCCATGCAATATGGACCGCATCATGGAAATAACAAAAAAACATAACCTTCTTGTCATTGAGGATGCGGCTCATGCCATTGAAACAGAATACAAGGGGAAAAAGATTGGCACCATCGGTGATATGACGGTGTTCAGCTTCTATGTGACGAAAAACCTGGTGACCGGCGAAGGTGGCATGGTGACAACGGATAACGACGAATACGCCGAGAAGATACAGACCTACGGGCTTCATGGCATGAGCAAAGGGGCCTGGCGCAGATATTCTGACGAAGGGTTCAAGCACTACCAGATTATTTTCCCGGGATTTAAATATAATATGATGGACATTCAGGCGGCACTGGGCATCCATCAGCTCAAGCGCCTCGAAGCAGGACTCGCGCGACGGGAAAAAATATGGAAGCGCTATGATGAGGCTTTCAAAGATTTGCCACTCGTGACCCCTGCCCCTCCAGAGAAAAATACCCGTCATGCGCGCCACCTTTACACTATTCTGGTGAAACTTGAAGACGTCAAGGCAGACCGTGACACCATCCAGCAGGCGCTCCATGAAGAAAATATCGGCACCGGCATCCATTATATTTCCCTGCACCTGCACGAGTATTACCGCGAGCGCTATGGATTCAAGCCGGATGATTTCCCCAAAGCCCTCTATGTCTCCGAGCGCACCATCTCACTTCCCCTCTCGACAAAACTTACTGATGATGACGTGCAGGATGTGATAGATGCCGTGAGAAAGGTGATGGATAGGTATAGCAGGTAGGTTTTTATTTGAGTTGGTTTCCACCTAACGATTTGCACAACCTGCCGCAAGCTTGCGGGTGCTACCTTATCAATTAATAAACTAGTATGGTGTCCCCGGAATTCCCTGAATTCCGGAATTCAGGATTTCCAAACGACGCACGAAGTTCTTGACTTAACTTTTCGAAGAGATATATGCTGATCTGTAATTAAGAGCCACATTGCTTGTATGAATCAATTTTTTAGAAGGCAGACAGTTTTTCAGGCCCGCTGGTAATGCAAAAAACTTTTACGGGAGGCAGGGTATGAAAACAGACAGAAAGACCAATTTTAAATTTTATCCGGCGCTGATTATCTTCTGCTGCACGATTATCACTTCGGCATACTGCAGCGCTTCCACGGTTGACGTTATTAAAGCTGCCATTCGGAAAGCCGGCGCACACTGGATTGCCGGCGAAACCCCCCTGGCGTATATGACACTGGAAGAGAAAAAAATGCACCTCGGCTCTCTCGAGCATGCCTCCCCCCATTCTGCCAACATGCTTAAGCTGCCTTCTGATATACAACAAGCTGCCGTGAAGCTCCCGGCCAAATTTGACTGGCGGAGCAATAACGGCGGTAATTATGTCACTCCCGTAAAAGACCAGGAATACTGCGGCAGCTGCTGGGCATTTGGCGCAACCGCTGCACTTGAGTCAGCGGTGCTGATTGCCGCACAGCAGCCGGGCATTCCCCTTGACCTTTCAGAGCAGATGCTGGTCTCCTGCATGGGGATCGCCGGATGCAGCGGCGGCTATAATGAAGACGCGGAGACATTTTTGAGCACCACGGGGCTCTCCAAGGAAAGCTGCTACCCCTATCAGGGAACCGACGACAGCTGCACTCCCTGCGACCAGTGGCAGGATAATAATTTTAAGGTTGAAAGCTGGAGCTGGGTATCTTGCTACCAGACCGCCGACCTCAGCGCCATTAAATATGCTCTGCACCAATTCGGCCCCCTTCCTACAAATTTTTATGTCTTTGAAGATTTTGACTACTATAACTCGGGCGTCTACAGCCATGTATGGGGCGAACGGGAGGGAAGTCATGCCGTGCTGATTGTCGGGTGGGATGATGCTGTGCAGGCGCTGATCGTAAAAAACAGCTGGGGACCGTTGTGGGGTGAGGACGGTTACTTCAGGATTGCATACAGCGAGATCACCGGCGATTTGGATTTTGGCAATGCTACTGTCGCCATTGAAAAAGTCGCTCTGCCGGATGAATGCCAGCTTACCTCTGTTATGCCGAAGGTAAAATATTCTGAGGGTGCGGGCGGCTCTGGCACGGTGCAGGTCAGTACGCCCGGCTCCTGCCCGTGGACAGCCTCAACAGGCGACTCCTGGATTACCATAACCGGCGGCAAAAGCGGATCGGGAAACGGCGCTGTCTCGTATTCAATTGCACCCAAACCTGACAAGGGTGTCCGCACCGGCGCCATAGCAATCGGAAG
>JAPLIX010000488.1 GCA_026388865.1 Pseudomonadota bacterium
CGTATGGCAGATAAGAAAAATCCTGTTACCCTCGTCGCGCCAGGCGCCCATTTTCTCCACCAGCGGGGAGAGCGCTCCCTGAGCTGAATCAAACCGTATCATATCCCGCCGGATATCAGCGTTTGACGCGCTGGAGCATATGACCTGCGCGGCGTGCGGCCGTGCCGCATCCAGGCTTTCGGCAATGAACTGCTTGAGTCCGGCTTGGTGCTCCTTAAGCAGCTCTTCCGTTATAAAAAGCTCCTCGGGTGGTGATACCATGCGCCGCTCCTCAAGCGCTCTCAGGTAGTGGGTTGCAGCGTCTTCGCGAAAGTCTTTCTGCGCTTCCGCAAGCGCTCCTGGCTCGTTCCACACGCACCAGGCTGCAGGCGAAAGATAGTGAAACAGGGTTTCAAGTTCAGGATAGATGAGGGACAGGCCATATTCAATGCCGGCGGGGAAAAAGCCGCTCTGAATGCTTTCAGCAAACGCTTTCCCCCGGCCCTCCGCGAACATCTTTTTTCGGGGCGGCTCCAGCGCTTTATTACTGAAGGTGGTAATCGTCTCCCCGTTCAGAATTGCTTCTTTCACCGGCACCATGAGCGCCTCCTGGTATTCCGCACAGGAACGCTGGGTTACCTGATCAAAGGCCCTGATTGATTCAACCGTGTCGCCGAAGAAACTGATGCGCAGCGGCCGGGGATAGCCGGGGGGGAAAATGTCCATCACATCGCCGCGGATGCTCATGTCCCCCCGGTCTTCCACCAGGCTGACCCGCGTATAGCCGCATTCTATGAGGCCCCGGCTGAGCGGCTCCCGGTCCAGGTCGTCATTGACACGAATGCGCTGACACGCGCGTAATAAAAAATTTCGCGGCAGCGTCTTTTGCAGCAGTCCTTCCATACAGGTTATGACCAGTGCCGGCTTCTCCCTCCGGCAAAGCTGATACAAGGTCCACACGCGCTGCCCGCTCACGTCCGGATGCGTTGCAAGATGCTCATAGGGATGTGTTTCCAGAGGTGGAAACACCAGCATATCCTGCGCGTCATAATTCCCGGCGTCAGCTTCCCGCCCCCTGAAAAATGCTATTTCATCATAGAGGTCAAGCGCTTCATCATGAGAGGAGGTAATGACGAGAAAGGTTTTTTGCAGCTCCTGAAACAGCAGGGACAGGAAAAACGCCGCAGCAGAGCCTTTAAGGCCGGAGAGGAAAATTTCCGGCTCACTGCTCTCGATAAGCTCCCGGAGCTTTTTCAGCTCATTGTTGTGGCGGAAAAAGTCCGCGGCACGAGCCGGCATGGTGCTGAATGATTGCTGGGCCATGAGCGCGGCAGGCTATGGTGAGGGATTGGGTGATGATAAGGGCGGCGGCTCGTAGATCTCCACGCCGGGAGGCGGCGTGAACATAAACAGGGAATCACTCAGCCCCTTATCAATGGTTATGGCGGAAAATTTCAGCAGCGTACGGTTCCCCATTTCGTCCTCCAGAGATGACCGGGTAATGCAATAGTTTTTGCGGTCAACCCAGAGCGTAAGGCTTTTAAGGTTTGGATGCGCAGTCTTTGGTGTGAGCTTGAGAACGGTGGTATCTTTCTGCTCCTGAGCTTCTCCGGTGCCAACCTGCACATTAAATTTTTCTCTTATTTTCAGCTTGCCCGCAAAAAGGTCCAGGGTGATATCTGAAGGAAGCTTTGACACATCGTTTTTCAGCACCTGGTTATCTTCAGGAAGATAGAACCACAGATTCTTTCCATCGAGATAAATTTTCTGCACCGCCGGCTGTGTATACTCCCAGAACATTTTCCCGCCCTTTTTAAAATAAACCATGCCCGCACCCTTTTCCGCGCGCTTGAGAGAGCCGATGTAGGTCTCCTGCTCGAAACGGGCGGATAAATCCTGCATCGCCCGGTAGCGCTGCTCAAGACCACGGATGCAATCATCAAGCGTGCCTGCGGCACAGCTGCTATGGCCGGCAGCAAGGATAGAAAGTACCAGCAGCATAAGCAGGGTGTTATTGGTATAGGGTTTCTTCTTCAGCATGGTTTCACGTATTCCTGTATCAGGATTATCTAACAGGCTGTTGAAAAACACCCCTCTGCTTCGTTGCGCTCATCCTTCGTCATTGCGACGTACTGTAAAGTACGCCTCATTCCTCAGGATTTCGCGCGCCTTGCATCCGGATGTTTTTGACCAGCCTAGGAAAAAACTACTTTTTCAACAACCTGCTGAATAGCGTCTGCGCACAGCAGCCTTCCCGTTCTTTTATTATAATCTGTTGATTAACACATGGCGTGGTTTGACCCCGTCACTGGGGCCCACGACTCCCTGCTCTTCCATCTTTTCTATCATCCGGGCTGCCCGGTTATAGCCCACCCGGAGCCTGCGCTGCAGCATGGAAATTGATGCCTGGCCGGTCTCTGCAACAAGCGCCACGGCCTGATCATAGAACTCATCAAATTCCTCATCCGTTGCCTCCGCGTCTTCCGCCTTGGCCGAGAGCAAAATCGATTCATCATAGGAAGGGCTCATCTGCTGCTTGAGAAAATCTACCAGCCGGTTAATCTCTTCCTCTGAAAGATAGGCGCCATGTATGCGCTGGAGCTTTGAGCTTCCCGGAGGAAGAAACAGCATGTCACCCATACCCAGCAGCCGCTCGGCCCCGATGGTGTCAAGGATGGTGCGGGAGTCCACTTTGGAAGAAACCTGGCACGAAATCCGGCACGGAAAGTTTACTTTTATGGTGCCGGTTAAAATATCAACTGACGGCCGCTGGGTGGCCACGATGAGATGAATCCCGGCAGCCCGCGCCATCTGCGCCAGCCGGGCGATGTGCACTTCCACATCGCGGGCGCTGACCATCATGAGATCCGCGAGCTCATCAATGACTATCACGATATAGGGCATTTTGGGGTCCTGCTCGGCCGGGGGTTCTGTTTCAGTCAGGGCCGCCTTTTTGCCGTTCTTCTCCGGACGCCGTCCCAGCTCTTCGGCAATTTTCTGATTGTAGCGGACAATATCCCTGACCCCCTTCTCAGCAAGTTTTTTATAGCGCCGCTCCATTTCTTCTACTGCCCAGCGCAGTGCTATGGCCGCCTTTTTCGGATCGGTCACGACCGGATGAAGCAGATGGGGGATCCCTTCATACAGGGAAAGTTCAAGACGCTTGGGGTCAATCATCAGAAACTTCACTTCATCAGGAATGGCTTTATAAAGGAAGCTGCATATAATAGTATTGATTAATACACTTTTCCCGGAACCGGTAGAGCCGGCTATGAGCAGGTGCGGCATGCGGGCAAGATCACTGATCACCGGCTTTCCCTCAGTATCTTTACCTAATCCGACCGTAAGCTTTGATCCGGAATTAAGAAACTCTTCCCGGGAAACAATTTCCTTAAAAAAGACTGTCTCCCGCCGTTTATTGGGCACCTCGATGCCCACGGCCGCTTTCCCCGGGATGGGCGCAATAATCCTGATACTGATAGCCTTTAATGCCAGCGCCAGATCATCCGCGAGCCCGACAATTCTGGTTATTTTTATTCCCGGGGCTGGTTCAAATTCAAAGCGCGTGATAACCGGGCCGGGACTGATTTCTGTAATTTTGCCATTTATATTAAAATCCTCTAATTTCTGGACCAGAATCTGCGCATCTTCTTTGAGTGATTCCTTGCTGACCCGGCCATCCCGCTCTTTCTGATGGGAATCAAGCAGATTGATGGAAGGCATCTGCAGCGTGCCTGATATTTTACGCACGGTAGGCTCAAAGGTTATCTTTGCTTCTTCTTTTTCATCATGGTGAGGCTTTATAATTATGTCATCCCTGATTACCGGACTTTCCTTTTTTTTAGGTAGAAATCGTTTCTCAGCGCCGGCTGGTTCAATATCTGCTTCCGGCGGGCCATCATCAATCACGATATCATCCCACAGCACCTTGTCTGTTATGATGGTTCTTTCTTTTTTTTCTTCCCTGGGCGCTGCTGTTTCTTCTTGAGGTTGTTTGGAAAATGGCCACGCTATTTTCTTTACCGTCCGGGTGATAGCCTGATTTACTTTCTGCCCGCCTTGTACGGAATGCTGGACAAACCGCCGGGAGAGGTTCACATAAGAAATCTTGGTGATGCCCAAAAACGTGAGCAGGCCGACCAGCATGACAATAAAATACGTACCAAAAACATTCAGGTATTTCACCATCAGCTTGGAAATAACATCCCCCAGCAGCCCCCCTGCTTGAAAATGATAGTTATAGGCATTCATTTTAACGAGGTAGAGGCTTAAAAATACTATGGCGCAGAGGGAAAACATAATCCACAGGCTGCTTTGCAGGTAAAAGGAAAGAGTCGCGGGAGCGGGGAATAGAATTTTTTTGGCAATAAACAGCAGCACCACAGGAATTAAAAAAGCGCTGATACCAAAAATCTGAAACAGCCAGGAAGATATATAGGAGCCGATAATCCCTCCCCCGTTCTGAATTTTTACCGGCATCCGGGAGTATCCCATGAAAAAAGATGGATCGTGGGAATTGTAGGTAATGAGACAGCAGACCGTAAAAATCGAAAAACCGATAAGGATGATTCCTGCTATTTCACGCCACAAATAGGGGTGTTTTTTTGAAGATGCCATATTCAAGTTAACAGGGAATGTAAAGCGCTGGATTGATAAAAATTAATAAAGCAAAATCAAATAGTACAATTTTTAAAGTTTACTGTATAATATTTTTATAGTCAATCCCAAAATAAGCTTATGCAGCGCTTCCGCGCGCGGTTATCACGCTTCACATCAAACTCCTTGACTTTAGCGGGCAAGCTTGTAGAATGCTGCCAGTTGCAAAACGCTGAATAGGTTAACAGGTGAATTCATTAAATAAAAAAATAATCACCTATTAACCGATTTACCTATTCACCGATTCACCTATTAAAGGAGTTGGTTATGGCCGGAGTAAACAAAGTAATTCTTCTTGGCAGGCTGGGAAAAGACCCTGAAGTCCGCTACTCAAGCAGCGGCACGGCAATAACCAGTTTTAGCATGGCTACCAGCACAACTTTTACCAACAAGGAAGGCCAGAAAGAGGAAAAAACTGAATGGCACAAGATAGTAGCATTCGGTCGCCTGGGAGAGATCTGCGGAGAATATCTTGCAAAAGGAAAGCAGGTCTACATCGAAGGCCGGATTCAGACGCGTGACTGGGAGGACAAGGAAGGCAAAAAGCGCTGGACCACCGAGATAATAGTGCAAAACATGCAGCTGCTCGGCTCTCCCGGAACAGATAAGGACCGGTCATCTTCTGAGCCGCCTCCTGTTGATGACAGCGCTGTGGGACCGCCTGAAAGTGATGTGCCGTTTTAAATTGAAAGTCTGTAATATAAATTTGTAATTTAAAAAAAGCCCTGTGGTTGTAAGACCCAGGGCTTTTTCTTTGAAGTTTAATTCACCCAACCTCAGCCCATGTCTTGGGGCAGGTTTCTTATTGACATACAACCGACCCAAAACAGTCTTGACATAAGATACATTGTAGCTACAATGTAAATATATGCTGAAAATACAGTTTCAGTGGGATAAAAACAAGGCGGTAGAAAATCTCAAAAAACACGGAGTTTCGTTTCAGGAAGCTGAAACTGTGTTTTATGACGAAAACGCCGTGGAATTTTATGATGACAAGCATTCGGAATGGGAAGACAGATTTCTGCTGCTCGGGGTGAGTGCGAATTTACGACTGCTTCTCATCTGCCATTGTTTTAAAGAAAATGATGCAGTTGTAAAAATAATTTCTGCGCGTAAGGCTACTGCACAAGAAGCAAAATTTTATAAAAGGTGAGTTATGAAAGAAGAATATGATCTTTCCAAAATGAAAACGCGC